>JAQUPB010000115.1 GCA_029004185.1 Bacteroidales bacterium
GGAAGCATAATATCTGTTCGCCCTTCGGGAACAGAACCGAAAATAAAATATTATTTCGGAGTGAAATCAGAATTGAAAGATAAAAACTCTTTTGAAAGATTAAATTCAGAACTTGATAAAAAGATTGAGAATATCATAAAATCCCTTGGGTTGAAATAAATTAACCAAAAGACATCTAAAAAAAATTAACCGTCAAAATCGCAAAGAACAACGCAAAGTTCGCCAAGAAAATTATTTTAAAAGCAGCTCTTTGTGTCCTTTGCGAAAACATTGCGGTCTTTGCGGTTTAACTTTTTGTTATATTTTCAGACAACTTCATCAATAAAAACTCTAAAGCTTTTCTATGCCTTTGAATTTTCTTTTTCAGCCCTCTTATATTTTTTTTAACAAATAAAAAAGTAAATCAGATAATTGTTATTTTTGTGTAAACTAAATAACATGCCTAATACATTCGGAAAAATATTCAAATTAACGACTTTCGGTGAATCGCACGGAGCGGCGGTTGGCGGAGTTGTTGACGGCTGTCCGTCGAATTTTAAACTGGATTTTAATTTAATTCAAAAAGAACTCGACAGGCGTAAACCCGGGCAATCTTCAATTACAACCCAGCGAAAGGAAACCGATAAAGTTGAATTCTTATCTGGAATTTTTGAAGGAAAAACCACAGGTGCTCCGATTGGTTTCATCATTAAAAATGAAAATCAGAATCCGAAAGATTATGAAAATCTGAAAAATTTATTTCGCCCCTCCCATGCTGATTATACATACCAGAAAAAATTCGGAATTCGTGATTATCGCGGCGGTGGTCGTTCATCGGCAAGAGAAACTGTGGCAAGAGTTGTAGGAGGAGCAATTGCAAAACAAATTTTATCGAAACAAAATATTTCAATAACCGCATTTGTAAGTCAGGTTGGCGAAATAAAATTAAACAAATGTTATAAAGAACTTGATTTTTCAAAAATCGAAAAGAATGCTATTCGTTGTCCTGATGAAGCAACTGCAAAGAAAATGCTTGAAAAAATCGATAAAATAAAAAATGCAGGAGATTCTATTGGCGGAATAATAAAGTGTGTTATTAAAAATGTCCCTGCCGGTATCGGAGAACCTGTTTTCTATAAACTTCAGGCACAGCTTGCAAATGCAATGCTTGGTATAAATGCAGTAAAAGGATTTGATTACGGTTCCGGTTTCGAAAATGTAGAAAAGAAAGGTTCTGAAATTAATGATTTATTCGTTTTTAAAAATAATAAAGTTACAACACTTACAAATTACTCTGGCGGAATACAAGGCGGAATAAGCAACGGTGAAGATATTTATTTCCGTATTGCCTTCAAACCTACGGCTACAATTTTAAAACCGCAGAAAACATTAAGCACAAATGAAAAAGCAGTAGGATTCACAGCTCAAGGAAAACATGACCCTTGCGTTTTGCCGCGTGCAGTTCCTATTGTTGAGGCAATGTCAGCAATGGTTTTATTGGACAATTTATTAATTAATAATGCATACAGCAAATAAAATGAATTTCTTACTTTTGCCTTATGCCTTTTTAACTTTTTACTGATTTAATCATGAAACCCAAACTTTGCATTGTAGTTCCCTGTTACAACGAAGAAGAAGCATTAGCAATAACTTCTAAAACATTGTTGGAATTGCTCGGAAATTTAATTTTAAAAAACAAAATTGATGAATCGAGCATTCTTTGTTTTGTTGATGATGGCAGCCGTGATGCAACATGGGAAATAATTAAAGATTTATCACAAAAAAATAAAAATATTCACGGAATAAAATTCTCGACAAACTTCGGTCACCAGAATGCATTGCTTGCCGGATTACTGAACACAAAAGACAAATCCGATTGCATAGTTACGATCGATGCCGATTTGCAGGACGACGCGAATGTTATTGAAGAAATGCTCGATAAGTTTAACGAAGGAAATGAAATAGTTTACGGAGTGAGAAATAATCGCAGCAGCGATTCTATTTTCAAACGTTTTACAGCGCAGTTTTTTTACAAACTCATGTCAGCAATGAAAGTAAAAACAGTTTATAACCACGCTGATTACCGTCTTGCAAGCAAAAGAGTTTTAAATGAATTTGCTCGTTTCAATGAAGTTAATTTATTTTTACGTGGAATTTTTCCTTCACTCGGGTTTAAATCGGCAAATGTTTATTACAAAAGAAGTGAAAGAGTTGCGGGTGAAACAAAATACCCGTTGAAGAAAATGATTGAATTTGCATGGAACGGAATAACTTCATTCAGCATTTATCCGCTGCGTTTGATTTTTTTCCTTGGTCTTATTATTTTCTTTCTTTCATTTTTACTCATAATATGGGCGTTCCTGCCCGTTTTTCAAGGCGAAGCCGTTCGCGGCTGGGCATCAACAGTTATTCCGCTATTCTTTTTCGGCGGTTTGCAGATGATCTGCCTCGGAATAATAGGTGAATATGCTGGTAAAATATATAAGGAAATTAAAGCTCGCCCGAGATTTATCATTGAAGAAGAAATTTAATTTTATTAACAATAAATTTAAAATATTATGATTAAGAAAATATTCAAAATCCTAACAATAGTTGTTGCATTCTTAGTTGCAGTGGCTATCATTCTTCCTTTTGCATTCAAGGGAAAAATCGAATCGAAAGTTAAAGAAGAAATAAACAATAGTGTTAATGCAAAAGTTAACTGGAAAGATTACGGTTTCGGAATATTCAGGAGCTTTCCGAATTTCACTTTGTCTCTCGAAGGACTTACTGTTGTTGGTGTTAATGAATTTGCAAGCGATACTCTTGCAAATATAAAATCACTTAATGTTACAATTGATTTGCTCAGTGTTATAAAAGGCAGTTCATATAAAATCAAGAAAATAACTCTCGATGAACCGAACCTTCTTTTAATTGTTTTAAAAAACGGCAAGGCAAACTGGGACATTTCAAAACCTTCTGCAGCACCTTCTGCTGTTCAGCAGCCCGAGCAACCATCGACTTTCAAATTATCGTTGCAGAAAGTTATAATCAATAAAGGAAATCTTGTTTATGATGCACAGGATTTAGGAATGAAAATAATTGTAAAAAATCTTAATCATGTTTTGAAAGGCGATATGACAGCCGATTTGACTTCGCTGGATAATAAAGGAACTATTGAATTTCTCACTTTAATATACGGAGGAATAAAATATCTTAATTCCGTAGATGCCGACATTACTGCAAAACTCGATGCCGACTTAAAGAATTTCAAATTCACTTTTAAAGAAAATGAATTCAGAATAAATCAATTGTTCCTCGGAATGGACGGTTTTATTTCAATGCCAAAAGATGATATTGATATGGATTTAAAATTCAATGCCAAGAAAACGGATTTTAAAAATTTCTTATCTCTTGTTCCCGGTATCTACGCAAAAGATTTTGAAAAAGTTCAGACAAAAGGAAAACTTGCTCTCGACGGCTATGTTAAAGGAACATACAACGACAAGAAAATTCCCGGATATTCCCTGAATATTCAGATTGATGATGCAATGTTCAAATATCCGGATTTGCCAAAGTCTGTTACAAATATTGCATTGAAAACAAATATTACAAATACAGGCGATAATGCAGACAATACCGTTATTAATATTTCGAAATTCCATTTTCAAATGGGCAACAACCCGGTTGACATAAGAATGGATATTAAGACACCTGTTTCCGACCCGCAAATAAACGGTGTTATAAAAGGCAAAATAAATCTTGCTGAAGTAAAAGATTTTTATCCTCTCGAAAAAGATCAGGAACTTAATGGAGTTGTAACTGCCGACATTACCTTAAACGGAAGACTTTCTTCAATAGAAAAAAAGAAATATGAGGATTTCAAAGCACTCGGCAAAATCAATATCAGCAAACTGAAATATAAAAGTAAAGATTTTGAACAAGGCACTATAATCAATGTACTTGATCTTTCATTCTCACCGCAATTTGTTGAATTGTCATCATGCGACATGAAAATCGGCAAAAGCGACATAAAAGCAAAAGGCAGAATTGATAATTTATTATCTTACTTTTTCGGAAAAGATGTATTAAAAGGAACGTTCCAGTGCTCTTCCAATTTAATGGATCTGAATGAATTCATGCAACCCCCAAAGGAGGAAGCCTCTGCCGAAAAGCCAAAATCAGACACAGCTTCTTCACTATCAATAATTGAAGTTCCCGAAAATATTGATTTCGTTGCAAATGCTACTTTCGGTAAAATTTTATATGATAATATGGAAATGACAAATGTTGTGGGAGTGCTCAAAATAAAAGACAAGCAGGTTACACTTGAAAATCTAAAAATGAATATGCTCGACGGACAAATTGCCGTTAACGGATTTTACAATACAAAAGAAAAGAATAAACCTTTTGTTGATTTCAACTTAGACATAAAAGAATTTGATATTCAGAAGTCCGTAAAAACATTTGTTACAATGCAAAAGATTATACCTATTGCCAAAGCATGCAATGGAAAATTTTCAACAAAAATGAAGCTGAATACAGCTCTTGACAGCAAGATGATGCCTTTGGTAAGTACCATCAACGGTGAAGGTTTGATGAATTCGACAAAAATATCCATTCAGGATTTTGCTCCTCTCACAAAAATTGGCGATGCACTTAAAATGGAAAAGTTGAAAAAATTATTCCTTGACAAAATAAATTTTTCATTCAACTTCACTAATGGAAAATTCATTGTTAAACCATTTGATTTTAATTTCGAAAAGATAAAAGGAAAAATAGGAGGTTCAAACTCTTTAGACCAGACAATAGATTATGTTCTGAATCTCGAAATACCGAAAAGCGAATTCGGCGGAGTAGCTAACGGAGTTTTGAATAACCTCACTTCAAAGGCCGGAGGAAACATAAAAGTCGGCGATATTGTTAAAGTCGATGCATTAATTGGAGGAACAGTAACAAAGCCGACAATAAAGCTTGGAATGAAAGGTACAATGGACAATGCAATTGAAGATGCAAAAAACAAAGCAAAAGATGAACTCGACAAAAAGAAAAAAGAAGCCGAAGACAAATTGAAAAGTGAAGCCGACAAAACGAAAAAAGAGCTCGAAGACAAAGCAAAAGCGGAACAGGAACGTTTGAAAAAAGAAGCTGACGAAAAGATAAAAGCAGAACAGGAACGTTTAAAAAAAGAAGCTGACGGCAAACTAAAAAAAGAACAGGAAAAACTAAAAAATAATCTGAAGAAGAAAATTAAACTTTAAAATTAAAAATAGATTCAATTTTTCTCAATAACAAAAGGTTTTCGGGAATTTATTTTATTCTGTAATATTTTACCTTTTAAATTTATTTTTTAATGATTTCATTAATCGTTCATGGTGGTGCATGGGATATTCCCGATGATGTTGTGAAAGCTCATTGCAATGGTGTCAGGAAGGCATTATCAATAGGATGGAAAGTACTTACATCCGGCGGTACTGCCGAAGAAGCGGTTGAACGTACAATAATGTATCTGGAAGATGACCCGACTTTTGATGCAGGAAGGGGTTCATTTGTGAATGCAATCGGGGAAATAGAACTTGATGCAAGCATAATGAACGGAACATCATATCGTGCAGGAGCAGTTGCGGCAGTTCAGAATATCCGTCATCCGATTTCTTTGGTACGATTAATAATGAATAACAGCGAGCATATTTTTCTTGCGGGAGACGGAGCTGCGCGGTTTGCAAAGGAACACGGAATTAATCAGTGCAGGAGCGAAGAATTGCTGGTTGGACGCGAGCTAGAACGATGGAAAGAACTTCAAAAGAAAAAAGGATTTCTCACAAAAGATGCATTTCATAAAAAAGGACCGGGTGATACTGTTGGTGCGGTCGCACTCGATTCATACGGAACAATAGTTGCAGGAACATCAACAGGAGGAACTCCAAAAAAATATCCGGGACGTGTCGGTGATTCCCCACTGATTGGATGCGGCACATATGCAGACAGTCGCATTGGCGGAGTTTCATCAACAGGATGGGGAGAATCAATTATAAGAGTTGTTCTGGCAAAAACCGTTATTGACATAATGGAAAATAATGGCAACTTACCTCACGAAGCAGCTCTGAAGGGTATTGATATACTGCATAGCAAAGTAGACGGTTTAGGAGGTGTGATTGTCCTGAATAAAGATGGAGTGCCTGCAGTAGCATTTAATACACCTCGTATGGCAAGAGCTTACCGCACATCAGAAATGAATGAATGTTTAGTCGGTATTGAACCGGTGTAAGAATTTATTTTATTTTGCAATTCCAAAATTTTTAATTTTGTACAAAACCAATTATTTTAACATTATAGTGAAAAAAATTTTATTCGGACTTATTTTATTTTATGTAAATTTTTGTTTTTCGCAAACAGAAAGCAATTGTCCTGAAATTACTAACAAGAAAGCGATAAAGCTTTACACAAAAGGAATAGAAACCTATAACACTTCCCGCAATCCCATGGAAGTAAAAGAAGCCACTACATTGCTTAATGAGGCAATTGAAGAAGAACCGCAGTTAGTTGATGCATATTTTGCACTGGCAAAAATCAATTTAAAAAATAAAGCGACAAAAGATGCCGAAAAATATCTTCTCAAAACAATTGAAATATGTCCGTTATACAATATCGAAGCATACTTTCAGCTTGGAGAAATTTATCTTGGAAGAGCCGATCAATTATATGAAACCGGAAATTTTAAAGAATCCGCAAAAAATTATGTTGATGCTGCAAAAAACTATTTTAGTTATCTGCAAAATCTGAAAACAAGCAAAAAAAAAGTTACAGAAGACAAAAAACTGTTGATTGAAAGAAAATATGAAATTTCAAAACTGATTGGTGATTTATTAAGTCATCCTGTTCCTTTTAATCCCAAACCCGTTGAAGGCATCTGCACAAAAGATGATGAAGCGCTTGCAATAATAACTCCCGATAATGAACTCGCTTTATATACAAAAAGATATAAAAATGACCCTTACCCCGATTATATCGAACAGTTTATTTATAATGAAGCCGTAAACGGAAAATTCGTTAAAGGATACATGATGGGAGCTCCTTTTAATGAAGGAACTAATGAAGGCAGTGCAACTCTTACAGCCGATAATCTGCACATGTTTTTTGTAATTTCAAAAAAAGAAACTAAAACAATAACTGAAAAAGGAGTAACAAAAACCAGTGAATATTCAAACAGCGACATTTATTATTCGGATAACGAAAATGAAAAATGGACACCTCCTAAAAGCATTGGCGACAGCATAAATGGTTCCGATTCATGGGAATCACATCCTACTGTTTCTGCTGATGGCAGAGTTCTTTACTTTTCAAGCAATCGTTCCGGTGGCTCCGGAGGATGCGATTTATATAAAATCGAAAAAAACGAAAAAGGTGTTTGGGGAAAACTGACAAATCTCGGACCTGTAATAAATACTGCAGGTGACGAAGTTTCTCCGTTCATCCATACCGACAGTCAGACTTTATATTTTTCTTCAAACGGACACGACGGACTTGGAGGATTAGACATTTTCTATACAAAGCAAAACGAAAACGGAGAATGGACAACTCCCAAAAATCTTGGTTTTCCTATAAATTCAATATACGATGATGAAAGTTTTTTTGTAAGTACCGATGGAAAAACCGGATATTTTTCTTCCGACAGAAAAGACATAAAAGGCATGGGAGGCATTGATTTGTACTCATTTTCTTTGTACGAGGATGTAAGACCGGAAAAAGTTTTATTTGCCAAAGGTCAGTTGAAAGATGAAAAAACAGGACTCCCAATGAAAGATGTCACAATTAATATTAAAAATGCTGACGGAAAAAAAATAAAAGAAATTGCCATTGATACTAACTCCGGAAAATACGTTGTAGCAATGGCTTTTAAAGATGATTATGTGCTGACAGTAAAAAAAGAAGGTTGTGTTTATGATTCGAGATATTTTGCCAAAGATGATACAACTTATCAGACACCTAAAAGAATTGAACTTGAAGTTAAGCCCATTGAAATCGGCGAGAGTTACAAGATACACGATATTCACTTTGCAACGAACTCTGCCGAATTAACTCAATCATCAAAAATAGTATTAAATGAATTCTTTGATTTTCTAAATGAAAATCCATATATGAGAATTTCAATAGAAGGGCATACTGATAATATAGGTAACGAATCAGATAATTTTGCTTTATCCGAAAACAGGGCAAGAGCAGTTCAGCAATATTTGATTTTTAAAGGAATTGAAGCAACAAGAATGGATTACAAGGGGTTTGGGGAATCAAAACCTGTTGCTGAAAATAATTCAGAAGAAGGAAGGGCAAAAAACAGAAGAACTGTGTTTGTAATTTTGAGCAAATAAAAAAATGAAATCATACAAAAAAGAACTTTGGTTTAATCTTGATGCAAGACGTGCGTATTTAAATATCACTTCTGTTATTGAAGATTGTCTGCGTGAAAGCGGAATAAAAGAAGGATTGCTGCTTTGCAATGCTATGCATATTACTTCAAGCATTTTTATAAACGATGATGAATCGGGCTTGCACAAAGATTTTGAAATATGGCTTGAAAAACTTGCTCCCGAAAAACCGCATTCGCAATATCATCACAATGGTTATGAAGATAATGCCGATGCACATTTAAAAAGAACCGTAATGGGCAGGGAAGTTGTTGTGGCAGTTACAAATGGTCGTCTTGACTTCGGCCCATGGGAACAGATTTTTTACGGCGAATTTGACGGAAAAAGAAAAAAAAGAGTGCTTGTGAAAATTATAGGAGAATAAAATAAAAAAGAACATTCGAATAATCGAACATACGAACAAAAGAACATTCGAAATATTAAAATAATATATTAATCAGTGTCTATAATAAAGTCGAGAGTTTGGTTCAGAATGTCCGAGTTCGAGGCTTTCGAAGTTTTACAACTCAGGAGTATACTGGAGTATTTGACTGAGTTGTAAAACGAGATTAACGAAGAAACCGGACATTATGGACAAACTAAAATAATTTAAATTTAAAAATATGCAAAAAGCGGAAATACAAACAGCAAAAGGCACAATGAAGGTAGAGTTCTTTGAAAAAGATGCTCCCGGCACTGTAGCAAATTTTATCAAATTATCAAAAAGCGGATTTTACGACGGACTTACTTTTCACAGAGTAATTCCCGGTTTTGTTGCCCAGGGAGGTTGCCCCAATGGCAGAGGAGATGGTGGTCCTGGATATACCATTAAATGTGAACTAACAGGCAGCAATCAGTATCATGACAAAGGTGTTCTTTCAATGGCTCATGCAGGAAGAGATACTGGCGGCTCCCAATTTTTTATTTGCCATAACAGAGAAAATACCCAACATCTCGACAGGCAACATACTGCTTTTGGAAAAGTTGTTGAAGGACTCGATGTTATTGATAAAATAAAACAGGGTGATAAAATCGAAAAGATTTTAATCATTGAGGAATAATTTTTCCCGATTTTTTCTTTTGTTAATAAATATCTTTCGAAATATTTGCATATTAAAAATATCATTTATATATTTGTGTATTTAAATACATAAATATAACCGCATGAAACGTACAATTATTAAAATAGACGAAGATAAATGCACCGGTTGCGGCTTATGCGTTGAGGGATGCCATGAAGGCGCTCTTCAGATTATTGATGATAAAGCACGTCTTGTAAGTGAACTTTTCTGTGATGGTCTTGGTGCCTGCATAGGCGAATGTCCCGAAGGTGCAATTACTCTTGAAGAAAGAGAAGCCCAACTGTATGACGAAATCGAAACGATTAAAAGAACTTCCTTAAAAGGAAACAATACAATTATTGCACATTTAAAACATCTCAAGGAACACAACGAAACAGAACATCTGAAAAAAGCCATTCATTATTTAAAAGAAAATAATTTCAAAAT
>JAQUPB010000116.1 GCA_029004185.1 Bacteroidales bacterium
CTGATTTTCTTTTTTGATGATTTCCTCAACGAAAGTATTCCATTCGTTGCATGAAGTGCATTTGCCTAGCCATTTTGGCGATTGTGCACCGCAGTTCTGACAGTAAAAAATCGTTTTTATTTTTGCAATCAGATGATTTGTTATTAATTTGCCATTCTTGTAAATTCGTAATTCCAGCTGTCCAAACTATTATTTGCAGCGTCCATTTTAATTATTCTTAATATTTTTTTGTTTACTTTTATCAGGTCGAAAATTTCTGCGTTTTCAGGGTCTCCGGTATCCCATATTTTTATTTGTTTTGCATTTATAAGTTTGTATGATTTCTCTCCGCCGCCAGATTTAACGCTGCCTGTCTCTCTGTTGTAAATAGTTATTTCAAGTATTCTATAATCTTTAAAATTCCATACATGCGCTTCGTTAAAATTCGGGTTTTCAATAAAAACTCTTTCCCATTTTCCGATTAAGAGCATTTCTTTTCTTTTCCTGCAATCTGTAAAAAGAAGCAATATTAAAAATGAAAATAAAATTATTTTAATATGTTTTTTTGACATTATTTTATTTCTATTTGCGGTAAAATTAATGAAAAATTTATTCTTTAAAAATTTTATTTGTTCATTTTGACAATTCTTTTTTCTATTTCTGAAGTTGAATAACCTTCAACAAAATCGACGGTAACTATTCTGCCTCCTTTTGATTTTACTATATCTGAGCCGATTATGCTTCCGGACTTGTAATCACTGCCTTTAACCAGAATATTGGGTTGAATGGTTTTTATTAAATTATATGGTGTTTCTTCATTGAAAAGTACAACCGCATCAACGAAAAATAATGAAGCAAGAACTTTACTTCTTGATATTTCATTGTTTATAGGGCGGTTTTTTCCTTTTATTTTTCTTACAGAAGCGTCGGTGTTTAATCCTATAATCAGTATGTCCCCAAGGTCAGCCGCTTTTGAAAGATAATCAATATGCCCCAAATGAAGTATGTCAAAGCAGCCGTTTGTGAAAACTATCTTTTTGTTTTTTTTTCGCCATGCTTTTACTTGTTTGCCGATGGCTTCGTAACTCAGAATTTTTGTTTTTATGATGCCTGATTTTCTCATTCCGTTTTGTTTTTTTTACTTGTGAGAAAAATTAAAAAAAGTGAAACAGAGCCAAGAACTATTATTAATAATGTTTGTGATGAATGCGAAAGGTAAGCAAATGAAGTTGCCAGACCCTGCTTTATTTTGTATAGTTCAACCATCGTCAGAATGATTACTGCATGATAAGAACCTATTCCTCCCGGAACGGGAATTATGAATCCAATGCTTCCTATTGCAGTTAAGGTAAGCGCATCAATCACTGTCAGATGTGACAGCTGCTGTATTGACTGAAAACAGAAATAAGATACAATGGTGTATGCTGTCCACAGTAAAATGGTTTGGAGAAAAAATAATTTCAAACTTTTAACATTTCCGATGCTCTTAATGCCTTGAACAAAACCGATATATAAACGTTTGAGCTTATAAAAGAAAGTGAGTTTTCTGAATTTTGGAAGAAGTAGTTTATATAAAAAAAAGATTCCTGAAAAAAAGGCAATTGCGATGAGAATGGCTAACAGGGCAAAATTCCGGTTGTTGATGAATTTGTGTGAAATCGGATGTATCATGTATTTTAATGCAAAGTCGCCAAGAAAACTCAGCTGAAAAATTATTACAAAAAACATTATTACAATAAGGCAGATTGTATCAAAAACTCTTTCAGCCACTACTGTTCCGATTACAGAATTTAAAGGAATTTTATTCTGTTTGCTGATTACCCCGCACCTTGTTATTTCTCCTATTCTTGGAAATGCAAGGTTTGCAAAATATCCGATTACTACGGCATAAAAGGTTGTCAGCGTGTTTGTTTTATAACCAAGTGAGTTTATAAGCATGTTCCATCTTATGGCCCTGAACAAATGACCCAGTATTCCTGCTATGAAAGCAAGTGTTATCCAGTAATAATTTGCATTTTCAATATCATTTATAATGCGGTGAATGTTTTGTCCTTTGGAAACATAAAACAGTAAGGCTATTCCTAAAGAAAGGAAAATTATGTAATTGATAATTTTGAAAATTTTCTTTTTCAATATTACTGTTTTCTTAAAGAATTTTTTTCGCCGGGATATATAAGCGCGGGTTTGAATTTTTTTGCTTCTTCAAAATCCATGGTTGCAAAGGAAATTATTATAACCAGATCACCCACAATGGCTTTACGGGCGGCAGGTCCATTCATGCAGATTATTCCCGAACCTCTTTTCCCTTTTATGACATAAGTTTCGAGCCGTTCGCCGTTGCTGAGATTTACGACCTGCACTTTTTCGTTTTCAATTATGTTGGCAGCATCAATTAAATCTTCATCAATGGTGATACTTCCCAGATAATTTATATCGGCTTCGGTAACTTCTACCCTGTGGATCTTGGATTTTAATACTTCAATTAACATAGCGGCGGCAAAATTAATAAATTAAAACTAATTGTCAAATTTAAGGTTTGGCACCATATAATCATCAATTTTAATTATATTTTGAAAAATTATTATTTTTCTTTTTCACTGATGACTTCCTTTATTGAATACTGTGGCTTTTGATTTAAGGTGAGAAACATTCTCCCCAGATATTCACCTATAAGTCCGATTGACATAAGCAGCAATCCGCCTATAATAAGCAAAGAAATAATTAACGACGTCCATCCTTCAATAATAAAGTTGCTTGAATAATATTCATATAAAAAATAAATTGCAACTACAAAGCCGATAAAAGATGAAATGAAACCGGTAATAGTAGCAAATCGCAATGGTATAACCGAAAAACTTGTAAGAAGTTTGAAGAAAACGGAAATGGATTTTATGAAATTATAATTGCTTTTACCTTTAAATCGTGGAAAATGCTCAACTTCAACCATTGTCAGATTATTTGTAACTTCGAGCAACAAGCCGTCGACATAAGGAAAAGGACCGCAATAATGCAGTAACTCCTTAATGATTTTGCTTTTTACTATTTTGAAAGGCGACATGTATATTCCTTTCGGTTTATTGAGAAGCCAGTAAGCAAATAGTCCGTTTATACGGCTTCCTGTTTTTTTCCATAACGACTGGCTTTTTTCCAGAAATCCGGCATAACAAATATCATATCCTTCTTTGCATTTGTTGTATAACTTTAAAATATCGTTTGGCGAATGCTGAAGGTCATCATCCATTATTACAGTATAATTTCCCGAAACATATCCAAATCCCGCCATAAGTGCATTGTCCTGACCGAAATTTTTTCTTAAATTTATTGCGGTGGTGTTTTTATTGTTTTCTGCAATTTGTTTTATCATTTCCCAACTGTTGTCTTTGCTTGCATCGTTAACCAGAATAAGTTCGTAACTTATATTTTTTAATGCATCACAAATCTGATTGTGCAGTTCGGTAAGGTTTTCCCGGCTGTTAT
The DNA here is from genome assembly GCA_029004185.1 of Bacteroidales bacterium. GTDB lineage: Bacteria > Bacteroidota > Bacteroidia > Bacteroidales > JAHJDW01 > JAQUPB01. Next base: position 3,457 of record JAQUPB010000116.1, read on the forward strand.
ATACGGGAATAACAATGCTAATTTCTATCATGCAATATTTCTATTAAGATGTCTTTTTTTATACTGATTATTTTATAAGTAAAATTAAAATTTCTTTTATAATCATCCATGACTTTTAAAATACTTTCTTCGTTATATCTGAAATTTTCACTTCCTTTTCCTGCGTTTGTGAGTATTTTAGATATGCTGCCTATAAACCCCTTTTTTGCCGAAAGGTTTTTTACGGGTTCTGATATTAATATTCGCGGAGCAGATTTCAGCATTTTCATCAGCATGGTTTCCGTTTCGTTATGAAAATGATAAAGTGAACCGACAATAATACAAACGTCGGCAGCGGGTAATGATTTCATTTCCGATATATCATTCTTTTGGGCATTAAAGCCGTTTTTTTGAGCAAACTTAATGAAATTCATATTAATATCAATTCCTGTCCAGTTAATGCCTTTATTTTTGCATGCTTTGGCAATAAAAATATCACCGAAGCACAATTCAAGAACATTTTTCTCGCTTCCTGAAAGGAGTTTTGTTATGTCATCAAATCTTTTTCTGTAGCCGAATAAATACAGAATATTCATCACAAACCGATACATATATACATTTCTATATATGATACTTTTTTTCATTTATGAAATATTGTTAATGTTTGGGTGAATTACCGAAATAAATTATTCGGGTTAAAATTTATTTAAAATCAAAAATCTGATATAGCTCAAAGTATTTTTAAAAATTTTCATTTTTGATTTACCTTTTCTGTTTTCCGATTTGAGAAGCATTGGCACTTCAATTATGTTTGCATTCACCTTTATGGCTTTTATCAGTATTTCAAGCATGCTGATAAAACCAGTTTCTTTTATGATTATATTGTATTTTTCTTTTATTTTTTTAATAAGAGAAACGTGGTACACCCTGTAAAATGAGCTGAGTGTTAAAACCCTGATATTAAATAATGACCTGAAAAGCATGTTTGCAATAAGGGAAATAATTTTTCTGAAAAAGTTTGTTTTTTCGAATCCCCCACCCTGTGCGTAAACTGATGCAAGAACCAGATCGTATTTTAAATTTGAAATTGCAATCATGTCCGGAAGAATGTTTAAATCGGATGTGTTGTCGCCTTCAAGTGTTACTATCAAATCGCTTTCATTTTTGCTGTCGTTTAAAATCCATTCAAAACCTTTGTTAAAGGAATCGCCGGGACCGCAGTTTTTTTCTTTTTTTATTACGATAAAATTATTTTTGAAAAAATTATTGATGGTATCTGTTGTATTATCTGTTGAGCAGTCGTCAACAAAGACATAAAATTTATCAGAATCAGCAATAGCTTTATTCAGATTATTGAAAAGAAGTTCGATATTCTGGGATTCGTTAAAAACCGGAATTAAAAAATATATTCTCATTAAAATAAATCTTTAGTAAACAAAAGTGTTATACGGGTTGAGGATACCCAAATGTTCCATGATTTGAAGAATCCATATTAAACAGTCATTATTTTTTTCTGCCATTCAATAGTTTTAATCAAACCATCTTTAAGTTTTATTTTTGGTTCGAAGTTGAGAACTTTTTTTATTTTATTAATATTCGGAACTCTTCTAGGAACATCCTCGTATCTGCCGAAAGTAGAGTAGGGGATGAAATTAAATTTCGGGATGTCTTTTTCTCCGTTTATAAGCTGCCAGATAATTTTTGCCAGATCGACGATTGCAATTTCTTCATCCGGATTTGTTGCAATATTAAATATTTCGCCGTTTGCTTTTTCGCTTAACACGCACATTGCAAGTGCTTCAATTGTGTCGTCAATATAAGTGAAAGTTCTTGTTTGCTTTCCGTCGCCGTGAATTTCTATCGGTTCTTTTTTGAATGCCTGATTTATAAATACGGATTGCGGTCCGCCCCACCAGGTAAGGTTTTGATTTGGACCATAGGAACCGAAAAATCTTACGATGGTAAAAGGCAAACCGTATTCATCATTATTTGCCATTATGAATTGTTCGCCGTATATTTTTGACAATGCATAAGCCCATCTTTTTATCTGAGGCGGTCCTAAAAGCAAATCCGAATCTTCGGAAAAAGGAACATTGGTATTTTTGCCGTACACATCGGAAGTTGACGCAAATACGATTTTGCTTTTATCAATTATGCATTTGTTGACAACATTTTTCAACATCAGATAATTTTCATCAATTACCCGCAGTGCATTCGAGTATCTCGGAATTTTTTGCGAAGCAAGATGAACAATAATGTCTGCTTTGTAATCCTTAATTACCATGGGATTTCCGATATCGCCATAAATGAATTTGAATTTCGGGTTTGATTTCAATTCTTCTATATTTCTTTCAAAGCCGTAATTCAGATTGTCGATTCCATAAATCTCATGTCCGAGAGAAAGTAATTTTTTTGCAAGATTGGAACCAATAAAACCGGCAACTCCTGTTATGAATATTTTCATGAAATTTTCTTTTATGTTTGCAAAGGTAAAAAAAAGTTAATCGTTAATTGTTAATTGGGAACTGAAAACTAAAAACTGAGAACTGAAAACTGTTTTTATTCCACTTCACCAATCAGCGTTGCCGATGTGCATCCTGTTACTTTTATATTAATATAATCTCCTATGCGGTAATTTTTCTGTTTTGAAAATATAATTACTTTATTTTGTGAATTTCTGCCGTAAAAATTGTTTTTATTTTTTTTCGATTCTCCTTCAATAAGAACTTCAAATGTTTTATTCAAATCATTTATATTGCTTTTATGTGAAAGTTTTCTTTGCAAACTTATTACTTCCTGAAGGCGTTTTAATTTTACTTCTTCAGGCACATCATCTTTATACTTCGTGCTTGCAGGAGTATCGGGACGTTCGGAGTATTTAAACATATAGGCATAATCAAAACCTGCTTCTTCTATAAGTGATAAAGTGCTTTTATGGTCTTCTTCGGTTTCAGTGCAGAATCCACTGATTATATCCGTTGTTACCGAGCAGCCGGGAATTATTTTTTTTATCGCTTCAATTCTGTTCATGTACCATTCGCGCGAATATTTGCGGTTCATCAAATTTAATATCCTTGTGCTTCCCGATTGCATCGGTAAATGAATGTGCATGCAGATATTTTCATTTTTTGAAATAACATACAGCAACTCATCCGATAAATCTTTGGGATGGGAAGTTGTAAATCTTACTCTAAGCAGCGGACTTATTCCGGCAACCGATTCGAGGAGATTTACAAAACCGAAACCGGAATTCCATTTATATGAATTAACATTTTGTCCGAGAAGTATTATTTCCCTGTAACCTTTAGAAAACAAATTTTTTGCTTCTTTTATTATTGTTTCGGGATTTCTGCTTCTTTCTTTTCCGCGGGTAAATGGCACAACACAATATGAACAGAAATTTTCGCAGCCGCGCATTATCGAAATGAAAGCACTTATTCCCTTATTCTCAATTTTAAAAGGAGTTATGTCATCGTAAGTTTCTTCACGGGAAAGTTTTACATTTATAGCTTTTGATTTTTTTGCGGCAGTTTCGATTAATCTGGGCAGGTTTCTGTATGCATCGGGACCGGCAATAAGGTCAATTTTTTTTTCTTCTTCAAATAATTGCTCTTTTATTCTTTCAGCCATGCATCCTATGATTCCTATAATCAAATCTTTTTTTTTCTTTTTCAGCGGCGTCAGGTTTTTAAGACGGTTTCGTGCTCTTTGTTCTGCATTATCCCTTACCGAACATGTGTTAATGAGAATAACATCAGCATGTCTGGGGTTATCTGTGATTTCAAAATTGTTTTTTATCATTACCGATGAAGCAATTTCGCTATCCGAAAAATTCATCTGGCAACCATGAGTTTCAATATAAAATTTTTTTTTACCCACAAAAGTTCAGTTATACAATGATTTCACAAAGGTAGAAAAAAGTTTTTCAAAATCATTTTAAAAAAAAATTATGATTTATTCCAAAACTATTTTTTTCTTTGCAGAAATATTTTTTTGAAAAATAAAGAAAATATGAATTGATGAGTTACAAAAAATAAAGGAATTAAGATGGCTAAAAATCTTGTTATAGTTGAATCACCGGCAAAGGCAAAAACGATAGAAAAATTTCTTGGTGAAGAGTATGTGGTCAGATCAAGTTACGGACACATCAGGGATTTATCTGAGAAGAAACTTTCCATTGATGTTGAAAATGAATTTGCGCCAACCTATGAAGTTCCTTCCGATAAAAAAGAAGTTGTTGCACAGTTAAAAAAACTTACATCCAAAGCAGAGGTTATCTGGCTTGCGACTGACGAAGACCGCGAGGGAGAGGCTATTGCATGGCATCTTAAAGAAACTCTGGAGCTGGATGACAATAAAACAAAAAGAATCGTATTTCATGAAATAACAAAATCGGCAATTCAGGAAGCAATAGAAAATCCCAGAAAAATAGATAAACACCTTGTTGATGCACAGCAGGCCCGACGCGTGTTAGACCGTCTTGTGGGTTTCGAACTTTCACCGATTTTATGGAGAAAAGTAAAGCCTTCATTGTCTGCCGGCAGAGTTCAATCTGTAACAGTCAGATTAATTGTAGAACGCGAAAAAGAAATAAATGCTTTTAATACAACATCTTTTTTCAGGGTTGTAGGCGATTTTATTTTGAGTGATAATACAGTTGTTAAAGCCGAACTTTCAAATAAATTCGAATCAAAGGAAAAAGCACTTGAATTTATAAACAAATGCATAGGAGCTGAATATAAAGTTGAAAATCTTGAAACAAAACCATCAAAAAAAACACCTTCACCACCATTTACAACTTCAACTTTACAGCAGGAAGCAAGCAGAAAACTTGGCTTTTCGGTTTCCAAAACAATGGTAATTGCACAGCAACTTTATGAATCCGGAAAAATTACATATATGCGAACCGATTCCGTGAGCTTGTCAAACCTTGCTCTTGGAACTGCAAAAGAAGAAATTATTAAATTGTACGGTGAAAAATATGTTCACACAAGACAATATACAACAAAAACAAAGGGCGCTCAGGAAGCACACGAAGCAATTCGTCCGACATATATCAGCAACCAGAATATTGAAGGTGATTCATCACAGAAAAGATTATATGACCTGATATGGAAAAGAACCATTGCATCCCAGATGACAGAAGCTTCAATAGAAAAAACAAATGTAACTATAGGCATATCAAAAACCGAAGAAAAATTTATTGCAAAAGGAGAGATAATAATATTTGACGGTTTCCTCAAAGTATATATGGAATCTTCTGATGAGGAAAATGAAGAAAATAATAAAGAGAACAAAGATATGTTACCTCCTTTAAAAATAGGAGAAATTCTTAATGTTAAAATTATTAATGCCACCGAATCTTTTACACTTCATCCGCCAAGGTATACGGAAGCAAGCCTTGTAAAAAAACTCGAAGAACTTGGTATTGGCCGCCCTTCTACTTATGCGCCTACAATTTCAACTATCCAGAAAAGAGAATATGTGGTGAATGAAAGCAGGGAAGGAACAAAAAGAAATTTTGATATTCTTATTCTGGCAAACGATAAAATTTCAGAAAAAACAGAATCGCAAAATACAGGTTATGAAAAATCAAAACTTTTTCCGACCGATATTGGTTTTGTTGTTAATGAATTTTTAGTAAAAACATTTGAAGATATTCTTGATTATAATTTTACTGCAAGTGTTGAAAAAGAATTTGATGAAATTGCCCAGGGTGATAAAGTATGGAATGAAATGATAAAGAATTTTTACGGACCTTTTCACAAAAATGTCAGCGCAACTCTTGAAGATAAATCAAAAGCGCAGGGAGAAAAATTGCTTGGAATTGATAAGGAAACCGGTAAAAATGTCTACGTAAAAATCGGAAGATTTGGTCCGGTTGCTCAGCTTGGAGAATCCGATTTGCCCGAAAAACCAAGGTTTGCCGGATTATTAAAGAACCAAAGCATAGAAACCATAACACTTGAAGAAGTAATGGATTTGTTTAAACTTCCAAAAAATATAGGTGAATTTGAATCTGAAATAATGACAATCGGAGTTGGAAGATTCGGTCCATACGTGAAGCATAATAATAGTTTTTATTCATTATCAAAAGATGACGATCCATTAACAATTACAAGGGAAAGAGCAATTGAAATTATTGAAGAAAAAAGAAAAAGAAATCTGGAAAGGGAAGTGAAAACATTTGATGAACGTAATGACATAAAAATACTGAAAGGCAGATGGGGCAATTATTTAGTGATAGGAAAAGAAAATTTTAAATTGCCTAAAGATAAAAAAGATGTCGCTAACCTTACTGTAGAAGATTGCCTTAAAATTGCCGAAGAAGACAAAAAAAACGAAAAACCTGCAAGAAAATCAAAGAAGAAATATTACGTGAAAAAATAGGTTTGTTGTTTAAAAAAGTCATTGGTCA
>JAQUPB010000117.1 GCA_029004185.1 Bacteroidales bacterium
TTATATATTACCTATGAAAAAAGATATTTCGTGGGGTTATCAGGTTCCTTATCTCATAACCGGCATGATGAATGAACACCCGAGGAGGGCAATAGAATGGATGGATTCGAAAAGAAAAAACGAATATGTTGATTTTTATTTAGGCATGACCGAAGGAAGTTTGCTGGAATAATTCCTTTGTGTTTTTACTCACTCAATATTTTTACTTCCGTTCTTCTGTTTTTTTGCCGTCCTTCATCGGTGGCATTGTCGTCAACAGGTTGAGTGTCGCCGTAACCTTTTGCTGTAACTCTTGTGGCAGGAACTCCGTTTTTTATCAGATAATCTCTCACAGAGTTTGCCCTCTCCTGCGATAGTTTCATGTTGGATTCGGCGCCTCCCACATTATCGGTATGTCCTGCAATTTCAATAACCATTGTGGTTTTTATTTTCATGAGTTCAACAAGGTCGTTCAGTGTTTTAAACGACTCTTTTTTGAGCGTTGCTTTTCCAAAGTCGAATAAAACATTTCTTAAAGTAAAGGTCTTTGGCGGTTCAATTTTAATAAAGAGGTTTGACGTTATTTGTCCTTCTCCTGATGGGATTTCTATTGTGTTATAATCAATTTCGTCAATATAACTTTTGAATTTTATGTTGTATTTGCATCCTTTGGGAATAAGAATTGAAAATTTGCCGTCATTGCCTGAAATTCCCGTAAAACTTTCTTTTGTTTTCAGATTTTCAAAAATTATTATTTCCGATTTTCTTGGAACACTATTGAAGTCGGTAACGGTGACTTTTAAGAGCGCTTCTTTATCAGTAGGCTTTTTGTCCTGCGAGAATGCGGTTGCGCTAAGAAACAACAAAACAGGGATTATTTTTTTCATAATAATAGATGTTTATGGTTTGTCGTTTGTATTTGTTTTTAACGACAAACAGAATAACTATTTATTGTATATTTTTCTCAGCTTTTCTTTTCTCATATTCCTTAATTCCTTTATCCAGAAAATCAATAAAGTTTTTAATGCTAAGGTCGTATGATTTGGGTTCGATTAGTAATTCTCCTTCGTTATCTAGCAAAGCATAATATGGCAGGGAATTAATTTTGAATTTCGTTGCCTGCAGGTCGCTCCACTTTTTCCCGATAGTGTTTATTTCTTTTTTTATTCCGCCTACTGTTGTTTCGTATTGCTCTTTTTCGGGAAGCGTTGTTTTGTCGTCGGCATAGAGAGTAATCAGAACATAATTTTCGTTAAGTCGTTTCAGGATTTCCGCATCGGACCAGACTGAAGCTTTCATTTTTTTGCAGTATGCGCAACCCCATCCTGTAAAATCAACTATTACGGGTTTGCCTGATTTCTTTGCGTACTCCATTCCTTCATCATAATCAAAAAAGCAATTTAAATTATATGGGCAGTGGAATAAATCGGCATATTTTTTACCGGAAGCAGTTTCCTGATTATTTGAAGAAGTATTTTTTGTCAAATCAAAATCCTGCGTATACTGAGGAGGGGTAAATGCGCTGATTGCCTTCAGCGGTGCTCCCCATAAGCCCGGGATAAGGTAAGCTGCGAATGAAAAAGAAATTATTGCAAAAATCAATCTTGCAATGGAAACATATTTTACATCGCTGTCGTGGGCGAATTTAATTTTTCCCAGCAAGTAAATTCCCAGTAAAATAAAAATCACAATCCATATTATAAGGAATATTCCTCTGTTGAGAATTCCCCAATGGTTAACTAAATCGGCGGTTGAGAAAAATTTCAGTGATAATGCGATCAATAAAAATCCAAGGGTAACTTTAACGGAATTAAGCCATCCGCCCGACTTTGGAAGCGAATTTAACCAAGACGGGAAAATGGCAAGCAAGGCAAAAGGAATTGCAAGAGCCATGGAAAATCCAAGCATTCCTATCAGGGGTGATAATGTATTTTTTGAAACTGCTGCTTCGACCAAAAGAGTTCCAATGATGGGAGCAGTGCATGAGAATGATACCAGCACAAGTGTGAAAGCCATTAAAAATATTCCAATTAGTCCGCCTGATTTTTCCGCTTTGCTGTCAGCGGCAGTTGTCCATTTTGATGGCAATTGCAACTCGAAAGCCCCGAAGAACGATGCGGCAAAAACCAACAATAACAAAAAGAAAAACAAATTGACATATGTATTTGTCGACATTGAGTTTAATGCATCTGCGCCGAACAGTAAAGTTATTCCGAATCCGAGGGCAACATAAATTATTATTATTGAAAAGCCATAAATAATGGCATCGCGTTTTGCTTTTATTTTCTTTTCGGTTCTTTTAAGGAAAAAACTCACTGTCATTGGAATCATTGGGAATACGCACGGAGTGATTAATGCAAGAAAGCCTGCAAGTATTCCTTCAAGAAAAATTATCCATAAATTTCCTGAAATTTCATTATCGGTAGCAGTTGTTTTAATTTTATCGCAGCATGATTTGTCAACAGCAGCTGATGTTTTGGCGATGTCGGTTTTTATTGTGTCGGCTGTGGGTTTTGCATTGCCGTTATTTAAAACAGTTAAAGGAATTTTAATGTTTTTATCATAGTTAACGCAGGCGCCGTCAGTGTTTGTGCACATCTGGTAAGTAATAGTGCATTTTATTTCTTTGATTGGTTCTGTTACTTTTATTTTTTGTTTGAATAATCCTTTTTTATAAAAAGATGTAACGGTGCATTTGAAGACATCGTCGTATTCTTTTTTCGAACCAATGGCTTTTACTTTGCCAACGAGAGAATAGCCCTTTTTGTCGAAAACAAAAGTTGCGGGGTTTGGTCCTATTTTGCAAAAGAAGTCGGATGAATACAAATGAAAACCTTCGGGAATTACTGCATTGAAACTAATTGTTGCAGTGTCGCCGGTTTTTACTTTAACGGGAGTTATAGAATAATTCCATTTCGATGGGGGAATGTTTATCTGGGAAAAAGAAAAACCTGATGTGGTAATTAATATTAAAAATATTACTGAAAATCTTTTTGCTTTGTTCAATAATGGTCTCATAATTAATTTTTTTATAAAAATATTACAAAATTTTCAATTGTAAGATATTTTTTGTTTTATCATCGACTTTAAATCTGTCATCAATTCTATGTCCTGCAATCCATGCTATTTTATTTCCGGAACATACAACCCATGTATTTTCTTTTTCAACCAGAGAAAACTTTTCGTCAATAAAAAAGTCGCTCAGTTTTTTTTTGTTTTTCATTCCGAAAGGGTGGAAGCAATCGCCGTTTTCCCATTTCCGTATTTTCAACGGGAAAGACAACTTATCTGCATCAAAGGTTGCAGTGTTTTTATCTTTTTGTATTCCGGTGGATTTATTGAAGGGAGTTTTGCGAATACTTATTTTAAGCGGCGCTTCTATTAAAGTATCACCGTAGTTTATTAGATATTCATTTTTTTGTTCATCGTTTATTTTAGTAATTATAAGTTCATTTCTGTCTTTAATCAAACGATGGGTTGGGGACAGGAATTGTTTTCCGGAAATGTCATCAAGGTTTTCGATAATATTTCCAACATTGCTGAAGTTAAAATTAAATGGAGAAAGAAGTTCATATAAATACGTTCGCAAAGGATTTATTTTTTTGAGTTCTTTTATGGAAATGGTTGTCGTATTTTTATTTTCCACAACGAGATTTTTCTGAACTTTTTCAATTTCGTTTTTGTATATTTTTTCCACATCTTTTAATCTCTCGATATTGCCTTTAATGGTGTTTTCAAACTCAGGATGAATTTCTTTGAATATTGGAATGATGTCGTGGCGGATTTTATTTCTCAGGTATTTATTTTCGTTGTTTGATTTGTCTTCGCGGTATTTAAGTTTATTTTTTAAAACGTATTCTTCAATTTCTTTTCGTTTTGCAAAAAGAAGAGGGCGGATGATTTTTTTATTTTTTGCGGCTATGCCGTGTAATCCGGAAATACCTGTTCCCCTCAGAATATTGATAAAAAAAGTTTCGACAACATCATCAAAGTGATGAGCTATTGCGACATATTTGTAATCTGTGGTTTCGGTAAGCCAGTTGAACCATCCGTAACGAAGCTCACGTGCAGCCATCTGGATGGAAATTTTATTTTCTTCCGAATACTTTTTTGTTTCAAAAAGTTCACTGAAAAATGATGCTTTATATTTGTGCGCCAACTCCTGAACAAAAAGTTCATCCATGTCCGATTCCTGTTCACGTAAGCCGAAGTTGCAGTGGGCAACGCTGAAATTAAATTCGGCTTTGTAAAACAAATCACACATTGCAACCGAATCAATGCCGCCGCTGACGGCAAGAATTATCCTGTCATTTTTTTTAAAAAGATTTTCTTTTTCAATAAACTCCGTGAATTGTTTGAGCATGATGTACAAAACTACGTTTTTTGATGTTTTCAAACAAATTATACCTGAAAAACATAAATCAGGAAATAAATTTATAAATTACTAATTGATTGATTTACGCCTATTTGCCCATAATCTTAAATTCTGTTCTGCGGTTCATTTGTCTTCCTGCGGGTGTGGTGTTTGTTGCAATAGGCTGTTCGGAGCCATAACCTTTATACATGAGTCTGTTTTTGGAGATACCTTTATCTACAAGGAAATTTACAACGACCTCGGCTCTTTGCTCCGAAAGTGTTTTGTTATATTCGGGGTGACCTACATTATCGGTATGACCTGATATTTCTATTATAAAAGACGGTAACAGGTTAAGGAAACTATACAAGTTCTCCAGTTCGGTCACAGATTCAGGTCGTAATGTGGATTTATCAAAGTCGAAGAAAACATTTCTCAGAATTACTTTATCGCCTATTTCATATTCATCACCTGCAGCAATTTTAGCAACAGGAGCATCAGTTTTGGGTGGGGTTTGGTCTTCGGTTTTTGCTATTACAACAGGAACCGGTTTTTGCAGACTAATGTTTTTAATAATGGTAGTTATTGTGTCTTCTCCTATATCAAAATTTTCGGTATGAGTGGTATAACCGGAATAAGTTGCAGTCATTGTATAGTTTGCTCCTCTGGGAAGAGTTATTGAAAACATTCCTTTTCTATCGGCATTAAAATTTGCCACAATTATATTTTTAGTATTGTCGCTTATTTCAATATTTGCATCAAGTGGTCTGAATGATAAAGCATCGTTCACGGTACCAATGAGAAGAACGGATTTTTCTTTTTGTTTAACTATTGTTATCATATAAACATCCTGGTCGCCGAATCCTTCATTTTTTGAAGAGGAATAATAAGCGTGAATGCCGTCATCAGCGGGGTCGTAAAACACATCATCATCGGTAGTGTTAATCGGGTAACCTATATTTTCGGGAGTAGTCCAATAGCCATCAACTAAAAGTTTGCTGAGGAAAATATCATAGCCGCCCATGCTTTCATGTCCGTTGGAGCAAAAGTACAAAGTCACTCCGTCAGCAAGAATAAAAGGAGAATCTTCATCATATTTTGTATTGATTTCCGGACCCAGATTTATTGCTTCAGCCCATTTGCCGTCGAGGTCGAGTTCTGAGGCATAAATATCTTTTCCTCCATAGCCGCCTGGTTTATCACTTACAAAATATAATGTTTTGCCGTCGGGCGATAATGAAGCGTGAGTTTCGTGATATCTGGTATTTATGGTTGGTCCTAAATCAACCGGTGCAGTCCAGGTGGAGCCTCTTGCTTTGCTGACATAAAGGTCGCCATTATTTATTTGGCCTTTATAAATAAAAAGTTGTTTTCCGTCTTTTGATAAACTTATGCTTGCTTCATGTGATTCGGTATTTATAGCTGCTCCAATTGATTGCGCTTTTTTCCATCGTCCTAATGTATCTTTTTTTGCTATATATATATCCTCATAATATTTTCCTTCTGCATCTTTCAATCCGCCTGTGCTTCTTTCTCTTCTTGAAGTAAAAATCAGGGTTTTCTGGTCATGTGAAATAACAGGTGAGTATTCGGGAAACATGGTGTTTATGCTTGTTCCCAGATTTTCTATTTTTCTGTCCAGCGGATTTTTCATCAGCTTTTTTGCATTATAGCACATTGCAATCTGCCGGTCAGCATCTTCAATTAAAGCATCGTTTTTACCGGCTCTCAGGTATGTTTTAAACTCCTTGAAGCATCCAATAGCTTTATCAAGTTCGTAAGTAATATGATAAATTCTGCCTAAAAAATACAAAGCATGAGCCGGCGCTTTTCGTTCATTGTATTCACCGACATATTCTGCGGTAACATTCATTGTTGCTTTTTGTAAATAAGGAATGGAAAGTTCTTTATTTGCCGGCAAACTGTAATAACAAAATCCTATTTTGAACTGAATGTTTGAATTGTTCGGGTTAAGTGAATCGAGTTCCTCAAACATAGGTAACGCAGATTCAAAATTTCTTGTATCAAGAAGTTCATCGGCTTTGGTGTATTTTGCCTTGAATGTTTTTACATCCAATTGTCCTATAACAAAGGATACATTGATGAAAAATAAAATGGAAATTATTATTATTTTTTTCATAACAATGTTATTTATTTTCAGAACTTACAATACAAATATATATAAACAAATAAATAAAAAAACAATTTTTATTTATTTTTAAGATGTATGATATGGATAAAGTTGGCATTGAATTTCAGAAATATTTTCCGGCATTTAAATTTTTAATGTAAATTTGCTTTTTCGAATAAGTTACATGCAGAAAAAAAACAATAAAAAAAGGATTGTTCCTCCCAAAACAGTTCCCGCGATAAAACCAAATAAAAAAAAGAGTTTTTTTTTATTTTTAAAAATATTTGTAATACTTCTTTTGACGGCTGTTATTTATTACAATTCAACAAAAAATGATTTTATTATGTCATGGGATGATTATCCGATAGTAGTGGATAATCCTTTAATAAGAAGTCTGTCGGCAGATAACATAAAAACATTTTTTTCAACAAAAACATTTGTTGGTGCAAACTATCATCCTGTTACGGTTTTATCGTATGCAATAGATTATCATTTTTTTAAACTCGACCCGCACAAATATCATTTGATGAATCTTATTTTTCATCTTTTGAATGTTTTACTCGTGTTCATTCTGGTTTATATTATTACGAAAAGAGATTCGGCTGCAATAATAGTTTCGCTTTTGTTCGGAATACATCCGATGCATGTTGAATCGGTGGCGTGGATTGCCGAGAGAAAAGATGTTCTTTACACTTTGTTTTTTCTTGGCTCGCTTATTTTTTATGTAAAATATATTAAAAAAGATAAAAATTATTTTTATTTATGTTTGTCATTATTCGCACTTCTGCTTTCTCTCTATTCGAAGCCGGCAGCGGTTTGCCTGCCTGGCGTGATTGTTCTGCTTGATTATTATTATGGCAGAAAATTAAATACAAAACTTATTATCGAAAAAATCCCGTATTTTATTTTGGCGCTTATTTTTGGTCTTATTACCATGAATGCACAGAAAGAATTCGGTGCATTTAACAAACTTGTTGCATATAATTTTATTGACAGAATTTTTATGGCTTGCCATTCGTTGATGTTTTATATATATAAAATGTTTGCTCCGGTGGGTCTCGCGGCAATGCATTATTATCCGTTTAAAAACAAAGGTTGGCTTCCCATTAATTATTATTTGTCTTTTTTAATAATCATTGCGATTATATATTGCGTTTATAGATTTAAAAATTACAGAAAACTACTGGCTTTCGGGTTATTATTTTATGTTGTTACAATTCTCCTTGTCATTCAGCTCGTTCCTATCGGTAATGCTATTGTCGCCGAACGTTATTCTTATGTTCCTTATATTGGTTTGTTTTTTATTATCGGACAATTTTATTGCGACATTGAAGATAAAAAAAATAAGCTGATGAAGTTTGTGAAATATGCATTTATTGGTGTTTTATTTATTTACACAATGTTTTTTTCATACTCCACATGGCAGAGAAATAAAGTATGGGAAAATTGTGTAACGCTTTTTGTTGATGCTGCAAAAAAATATCCGTTGAACAACGAAGCTCATTCGCAGGTTGCCTCCGCTAAAATGAAATTCAGGGATTATGACGGAGTTATTGAAGCGGCAACAAAGGCAATTAACATTAATGCAAACTGCATGGCAGCACATTATAACAGAGGAATGTCATATTATTATCAGAAAAAATATAAAGAATCAATTGAAGACTATACCGAGGTTATAAGAATAAAACCTGATTATATCGAAGCATATAATAACAGAGGTCTTTCCCGTCAGGATATTAATGATGTGAAAGGAGCAATGGAAGATTATTCAATGGCGCTTCAATTAAAACCCGAATACATGGAGGCATACATAAACAGGGGAGCGCTGAAAAGCAATATAGGCGATTTTCAAGGTTCTCTCGATGACTATTTTAAAGGACTTGCTTTAAATCCTAATATTCCCGAAGTGTATAATAATATAGGTTTTTCGTTGTTCAGCCTGAGGAAATTGGATGAGTCGATTGTTTATTTTAATAAAGCCATTGAAATGAAACCCGATTTCATGATGCCTTATTTTAACCGCGGCAATTCCAAATTTTACAAAGGCGACTTTCAGGGAGCTATAGAAGATTATAATCTGGCGCTGAGATTAGATGATAAGTTTTCGAATTCGTATGTTAACCTCGGGCTTGCAAAGTTCAGGTTAAACATGAAAAACGAAGCTTGCAACGACTGGCAAAAGGCACTTAATATGGGAAATCCACAGGGGATGCTGATGTATAAAAGTTATTGCAGGTAAAAAAGTTTATTTAAAAATATGCTTTATGTCCGATATTTCAGTCATTTTGTATGATATTTCAGACATAATGTATGATTTTTCATACATTTATGGTTAAATTTAACGAAGTATACAAAAAGTTTTTTTATATCAGATATAATTAAAAACAGAAAAGTTCATTGAAAAATATGCATAAAAGGAGAGATGCTCGAGTGGCTTAAGAGGCACGCTTGGAAAGCGTGTGTGCTCCAAAAGGGTGCCATGGGTTCGAATCCCATTCTCTCCGCACACAAAAAACAACCTTCTTTCGAAGGTTGTTTTTTGTTAATTAATTTTGAACTTTTTATGGTTTTTTTATAACTAATTATTTATTTTTGCTTCATACCTGTTAAAAAATTAATCACTAAAACATTAAACCATGAAAACATTTACAATTATCATTGCTTTTGCAACACTATCATTTTTTGCCAAAGCGCAAACCGAACCAACGGCTGCACCTTTAAATCCGGAATTTGTTAAATATATGAATTCCCTGAAAAACGGAACGTCTGAACCTGTTGGGTATATTCCGTCTCCTTGTGTTCCGCAATTTTCGGGAATAGCAAATTCAAAACCAAAGCGACTTCCTGCGACTTATGATTTGAGATTAACTCACGGCGTTACTTCTGTAAAGTATCAGGGTGACTGCGGTACATGCTGGGTTCATGGCTCACTTGGGGCAATCGAATCAAACTGGAAACTTAAAGGTTATGGCTCATTCGATTTATCCGAAGATAATGTGAATAATTGCCATGGTTATGTGTTTGCTTCATGCAAGGGAGGTAATTTCTGGATGGTTTCGGCATACCTTGGAAGGGGAGACGGACCCGTTTGGGAAAATGACGATCCGTATTCTTATACCCCGAATGCATGTCCGCCAAATCCCAAGAGCGTTGCTTATATTACAGATACAAGGTTTTTACCTAAAACTATAGATGTTATAAAACAGGCAATTATCGACAATGGCGCTGTTGGCACAAGTATGTTTTTTGATTCAATTTATCCCGCCCAGCCGCCTTCAAGCATTATGCAATCGGATTTTACATATTACTATGATAAAACCGATTCGACAACAAATCATATCGTACTTATTGTC
>JAQUPB010000118.1 GCA_029004185.1 Bacteroidales bacterium
ACATCACCCGATTTTTCTTCTATTCCGACATCGGTAGTATAAATTAACTTCCACCCCTGCCCGGTTATTGAATAATTTGTGAAAAATTTTAGTTTTATTCTTTTGGTATTGCATATAAAATCCTGCGGTATCACTGAACCGGAAAACGTAGTTATTCTTTGATTAGGCAAAACATCTGCATTCCAAACTGCAAGTTTGTCATTTATTTCTTCGGTATCGAATTCAAGAAAATGCAATTTAATTGACTGCGGATTATTTAACGGTTTAATATCCCATGTGCACATTGTATTATCCCCATAACTACCCACATCGCTTCCGTCTTCAATAGTAGCGGAGAGATCTGTAAAATATTGTACATCGTTACAATAAGGCATTTCCACTTTGGGTAAAATATTATTGAAAGGGTCGAATGTTACATTTTTAGGTTCTTTGTTAAAATAAAATGAAAAAGTTTGATTATTTGAATCGTTGAAGAATTTCACAATTGTATCTGTCATGTCCTGAAACATTATTTTTAACTGAACAGGCATTTTAAAAAGCGGAGGGTTTGATTGAAACTGTTGAACTTTAAACCTCACCCTCCAGTTTCCCGCACCAATGCTGTCAATATAAGAATTATTGAAATATACAGGATGATTCGGTTTATAAATCCACTCATCGAAAAACCAGCTTAAATCCCTCCCACTTACACTTTGCATTATGTCGGTAAAATCTTTAACTACTGCAGTTTTAAACATAAAAGCCGTATCGGTTGTAAATTTCTTAAATGCTTTAAAAAACAATGAGTCGCCTACAACATACCTTAGCATATGCAATACGCAAGCCGCCTTATAGTATGTAACATAACTATTAAATAAAACAGGCGGAGTTTTAATTGCCCACAAAGAGTCATAAATAGGCCATCCGGGGGTTTCGAATAAATAATATGCGGCATCATTATTTATTTCATTTTTATATTTATTGTAATTATAAGCGTGTTCTAACCATAAAGCCCCTGCATACCAAACAATTCCTTCATTTACAAAAATATCAGCCCATGTGCCGCATGTAATCAGGTCACCGAACCACTGTTCTGAAATTGCATATGAAGATTCATCCTTTGGCCAGTAATGTTCAATAGTTCTGACAAGGGTTTGATTCCCCATGTTCCACCACCTGAAAATATCATTGGGTGAAACAGAAACATAGTAAAGTTTTTCAAATGGATATTCTCCGAATAAATTTGAAAAACAATCAATCATTGAATCAACAATATTCTTTGTTAATGAAATATCTTCTCCGTTTTTATAATAAAACATTACAGGAATGCTATCGTTTGGATTTGATATTTTATGCCAGTAAAACTTTTGTATATTATAATTAACTCCAGATGCTATAGCAATCAGGCATGTTGCCACCGGGTCGCGGCTTATCCAATGGTAATAAATAGTGTCGCCAACACGGATCGAATCCTTTAAACTGCCATTTGAAACAAACACAGCGTCTTTTGGAACCCTGGCAGTTATATCAGTAGTCGCTTTATCCGACGGCTTATCCCAACATGGGAACCATTTTCTTGTACCTTCAGGTTCACAATCTGTATAAATACAACTGTCGCTGTGAATAATAATTGCCGAATCTGATTCATCTGAGATTATATCTTTATGCCTGTAATAAATTTTCACTTCAGCAGTATCGCCTGGGTTGTATGTTTTATCGAGATTTATCGTCAGAATATTTGAAACATGAGCAAATGTTTTTCCCGCCAGTGCAACCGAATCTATTATCAGTGAATTGTTGGATGCATCTAATTTTATAAAATTCAAAACAGAATCAACGCGAAAAGTAATTATGTTGGTTGCAGTGTATGATTTTGGAAAAGTGCTTCCATAGCAGTTAAACAAATCAAGATAAAGTTTGTAATTCAACACATCGTAAGAATGTTTTCTTTGAAAACTTTGTGAAAAAGCAAAGCATGAAAAAAATAAAAACAATAAAATCAGATTTTTTTTCACGGAAATATTTATTAAAATCCACATCAAATATAATCAATAATATCCAGAAAATCAAGCGATTTAAAAAAATAAAAATGCCACCAAGACACTAAGTCACCAAGTATCACAAAGAAAAACTTAGTGTAACTTTGAGTCCTTGTGTCCTCGTGGCAAGAATATATTTTTTTAATAAGTTAGTATTGATGTATGATAATGGGGTATTAACATTATATTACTCAATCACAACCTTTTCCTGCAATGTTGTTTTCGTAGTATTAATTTCAAGAATATATATTCCTTTTGCAAAAGAAGAGACATCAATGCTTTTGTTAATGTTTGCGGTTGAACTCAGGTTTTCCTCATAAACAGTTTCTCCAAGAATATTTTTCAATTCAATTTTTATTTCGCTTGCTGAGCTTAAAACCAAATTTATTTTCAGAACATTTCTCGCAGGGTTTGGATAAACAATTAAATTATTTTCTTCCTTTTTGCTTTGTTCCGCGTTTATTTTTGTAAGAACAAGTGCATCGTATGCATTAATTCTGCCATAGCCATAATACTGGTCAAAACCTGCCACATCTTCCGAAGAGAGTCCCACCTGGTCGTCGGCAGTTACTTCAATAATGTTCATCACCTGATCGGGTGTTAAATTCGGATTCAATGAGAAAATGAGTGAGGCGAGTCCGGTAACATACGGAGTTGCCTGCGAAGTCCCTGACCAGTAATAATTATAATTTGTGTTTGACTGGTAATGCAGTCCGTAAATAACATTACCCGGAGCAACAACTTTAATGTGGCTGCCGTAACTGCTGCCACCGCCCCATATAAAAGGATTGCAGCGTTCATCTTTTGCATTTGTAGCGCCCACTGCAAACACATGGTCGCAGGCAGCAGGATAATAAAGTGTGGAACTGTTTGCATTCATCATGCAGGGAACAATAAGAACATTGTTCTGCCATGCATTGGTTATTGCTGTCTGCATTGTTGGTGAAGAAGAAGTGCCACCAAGCGACATATTTATCACTTTTGCGCCGCTGGCAACACAGTAGTTAATAGCTAAAACCCAGTCGCTGTAATACCCGGTGCCTCCGGAGTTGGTTCCCTTGCAAATTATAAGTTTGGAATTCCAGTTAACACCGGCATATAAATTTGAATTATTTCCGGTGGCGCATATTATACCACTTACATTAGTTCCATGACCATTATCATCGGTAGGGTCGTTGTCTTTGTTCACAAAATCCCAACCTCCTTTTGTGTCATCAATGTATGTATTGCCATCGTCGTCAATACCGTTACCGGCAGTTTCATCTGTATTCTGCCAGAATCTCCCGCTGAATTCGGGATGATCTAATTTTGACCCGCCGTCAATAACGCCAACAATAATGCTTGCCGAACCAGTTGTTATATCCCAACCCTGCTTCATTTTAATATCAGCGCCGGATTTGCTTGGAGTATCGGTAAAAGTTCCGTTATTATATAAACCGTACTGAAGATAAAAATATGGATCGTTAGGCGTGAGAAGAGGAGTTCCGGCAACTTCTCCGTTTCCCATCACTCCTGCCTGATAACCTATATAATCGGGTTCAACATATTCAAACAATCCTGTGGCCATGTACTCTTCAATCATTTTTTCAATACTACCGGGAGAAGAAAAATTAATTACAACAATATTGTCGAGTTTAAGTTCAGCAGCAGCTGCGGCGTTTTTAAAATTCCCAACAAAAAGTTTTTCTACCGATGAACATCCGTATTTGGAGTTAAGTATATCAACACCAGATAAACCAGTATTAACAACCCCGTTTTTAACGGATATGACTTCGGGTGTTTTTATGAACTTGGCAAGCAATCTGTCGGAAGCATAATTACCAACTCCCTGTGCATTTGTTTTTATAAAACAAAAAAATGCCGATAAAAGCAAAACCACTATAATTGGTTTTTGGAGGAATATTCTTTTTTTCATCATTATCTTTTTTTTAACAAATTTAAACTTTCAGTTAATAAAAGTCAAGTATTATAATAATTTAATAAAAGATATTGAGATTATTTTTGTTAAGACACACCCCTTGTTTTCCCCTCTCGAGAGGGGAAGTTAACGCACTTGCCTCGCTTTTTTATTCCTAAAATTATTAAAGCACTGTCCAAATTCCTCCTCTAAAGAGGAGGTTAGGAGGTGTGTCTTTTTTACTCCTTCACAAACTTTCTGACTTCAACCCCTCCCTCGTTCACAACTTTTATAAAGTAGATTCCGTTTGACAAATTGCTAATATCAACTTGTGCCTTTTGTCTTATGCCTTGTGCCTTTATTAATTCTTGTCCATTTACATTAAAAATTATAATTGTGCTTTGCTTTGCTGTTTGCGGGAGTTCAATTGTTATTTTATTGTTTGCGGGGTTTGGATAAATTTTACTTTTATTATTTTTTATATCTTTTATCCAAGCCTCTCCACCATTTGTAGTTTTGATTACTGTACCATCTATACCAACTGCATAACCTGTATTTAAATCTGTAAAATAAACTGAGGTTAAATTATTTGAAGTTCCTGAGTTTTGAATTGTCCAGTTTATTCCGCCATCTGTTGTTTTTACTATTGTACCTATAACTCCTACAGCATAACCCGTATCTGAATTAACAAAATAAACTGATTGTAAATCTGGTATTACACCCGATGTCTGAATTACCCAGTTTGTTCCTTTATCAGTTGTTTTTATAATTGTCCCGGATACGCCAACTGCATAACCATTATTTGCATCAGTAAAGTAAACAGACCATAAAATACTTAAAGTACCCGAATTTTGAGATGTCCAGTTTGCTCCGCTATTTGTTGTTTTTAGTATTATTCCATCCTGACCAACGACATAACCATTAATTGAATCTGTAAAAAAAATAGAATAAAAATAATTTCCCGTACCCGAATTTTGAGTTTCCCAATTTATTCCTCCATTTGTAGTTTTTATTATTTTACCTGCTGTGCCAACAGCATAACCGGTATTTACATCAGTAAAATAAACCGAAAACAAAGTTTGTGTGGTTCCTGTGTTATATTGACATATCCAATAAGTTCCGCCATTTGTCGTTTTAATAACCGTACCACCATAACCAACAGCATAACCAGTATTTGAATCGACAAAACAAACTGACTGTAAATAATATCCCGTAGGGGAATTTTGAGTTCCCCAGTTTATTCCGCTATTTGTAGTTTTTATGATTGTACTTGTAACACCTACAGCATACCCGGTGTCTGCATCTATAAAATATACCGAAGCTAAATCTTGTGCAGTACTCGAATTCAGGGTCACCCATTGTGCGTTTACTGTACTATAAATAACTAATGAAACAAATAAAATATTTATTTTTTTCATTTCTTATTTTTTACATTTTATTATTTTTCCGACACTTACCCCATTTTCATTCACAACTTTTATAAAATAAATTCCACTTGGCAAATTACTAATATCCACTTTTGCCTTTTGCCTTATGCCTTGTGCCTTTATTAATTCTTGTCCTCTAATATCATAAATTCGTAATTCGTAATTCGTAAATCTAAAATCATTTAGCTCAACTGTTATTTTATTTGTTGCCGGATTAGGATACAAGAATAGCTTTACATCATCCGATTTTTCATTTATTCCTTCATTTTGTGTTGTATAAAGCAATTTCCACCCCGCGGCTGTTATTGAATTATTTGTAATGAATTTCAATTTTACTCTTTTTGTGCTGCAGACCAAATCCGTTGGAATTGCGGAGCCTGAATATGTTGCTATTTTTACATTAGGCAATGCGATACCATTCCATACTTCGAGCTTATCGTTTGTATTCTCAGTATCGAATTCGAGAAAATGCAAAACGATTGACTGCGGATTGTTTGACGGCTGAATGTCCCAGGTACAACTTGAATTATCTCCATAATTATATTCTCCGCTTCCGTCTTCAACCGTATCAGTAACTGCCGTCAGCGACTCGGTGCCGATGCAATGTGATTTTTCAACTTTTATTATTATATTCCTGAAAGGATCGAAAACAGTGGTTATTGGCTTTTTTGAAAAATTAAAAGAAAAATCCTGGTTGTTTGAATCGTTCATGACTTTCATAACAGTATCCGACGAATCACTGAAAGTAAATTTCAACTCAACAGGCATTTTAAAAAACTGCGGATTTGTTTGGGTTTGGTTAATTGTGAATTTTACATTCCAGTTTCCTGCTCCTATGCTATCGATAGTATATTTATTTTCATAAACAGGATGGTTTGGTTTATAAATCCACTGATTGAAAAACCAATCTAAATTTTGCCCGCTGACACTTTCGGCAACAGAAATATAATCTGCCATAACAGCATTATCGTATTTTAAATTCGTGTCAGCAGAATATTCTTTCAAAAATTCAAAAAACAATGAATCGCCGATAACATATCTGAGCATATGCAGAACACAAGCGCCTTTATCGTATGTTATTGCAGTATTATATAAAGTATTAATGTTAGGAGTAACAACGGCCCAAGAGGAATCATAAATGGGCCAGCCGGGATTAGATGTCAAATAATTATCTGCAGTCATATTGATTTTTGCTTTGTATGAATTGTAGCCGCCTGTATGTTCTTTCCAGAGTGATTCGCAATAAGTAGCAAAACCTTCATTTAAAGAAACGTCGGACCATGTGCCGCAAGTAATCATGTCGCCGAACCATTGATGCGAATATTCATGCGCAATAAGATTTTCGGTCCAACAGTTGGGACAGAGGTTTGTAATTGTTTGATTTTCCATTCCGGCCCATGGGAAACTGCTGTTTAATGTTGCAAAGCCGTTTTTCTCAAACGGATGTTCGCAGAATTTTTGCGAATAATATGTTGTCATATCGCCGATAATGTTTTCCATCGGTTTGGGATTTTCACCGGCATTGTAATAAAACCTCATAGGAACGCTGTCATTCGGATTTGATAATTTATGCCAGTAAACAATGTCGAGATTATAACCTGCTTTTGAAGCAATGTTGATAAGATAAGTTGCCATAGGATCCCTGCTTTTCCAGTGATAATAAATTGTATCGGCAACAATTGTGGAATCCACGAGTTTTCCGTTTGAAGCAAGCATTACATTTCCGGGTACTTTCGCAATAAGTTCGAATGTTGTTTTGTCGGATGGCCTATCCCAGCATGGAAACCATTTCCTTGCCCCCTCCGGCGCACAAACGGTAAAAACAAAACCACTGCTGACATAAAATGCATTATCAGCAACATTCAGATGTTCATAATAAATTTTCACCTTAACAGTATCTCCGGGGTTGTATGTTTTGTCAAGATTTATTGTGAGAACATCCGACAGATGAGTGAATGTTGTTCCTGCCATGGATACCGAATCAACCTGCAATGAAGTGTTGACTGCATTTAATTTTATTGAATTTAAAACTGAATCTGCCATGAAAGTAATTGTATTACTTCCCAAAAAAGTTTTTGGATAAGGAGTTATATAGCAGTTGTATAAATTCAATTCAAGTTTATAATCCAACACATTAAATGAATGTTTAGGTGAGTTTGGTGACATTGCATCAGGACTATGGGATGATAAGCTGTGAATTTTACTGTACGAGCAGTATTCCGCTCCTCTCATTTTGCTATAATCCTGAGAAAAGATTTTTCCGCATAAAACAAAAAAGATAAATACCGAAGTAAAATATAATCTCATGATTGAATTGTTTTAGAAAAGATTTTCCAAAAGATGTTATTTCTTATTCTTCAATTTCAGTTCGGCTTTAATAAACTGTTCAACCTGTTCAACTCCGATACGTTTGGCGATTATTTGTTTTTTACTGTTTAAAATATAAACTACCGGCGTGCTGAAGACATCATAAAGTTCTTTGTAAAAATATCTGCCATTTAAATCCATCCCGTTTATCAGGTTTATATTTTTTTCCCTTATGAATTTTTTCCATTCCTGCACATCATTCCCCGTACAAATGGCAAGCATTTCTTCGTTAATATTTTCCTTCTTCAATTTTTCATTGAGTTCAACAAAGCGTGGAAGTTCTTTTTTACAATGCCCGCAGCTTGGCTCCCAAAATATCTGAATGAGAAAATCGGTTCTTATATCATAATTAGAAATGTTTTGTCCCAAGGTATCCTGCAAAATCAAAAACGGCGCCGGCTTACCGAGCAAGAGTGGTTTCAGAATCCTCGCCCTGTCTGAAAGTTTGGCAAGACTTGCAGAGTCAACCCAGTATGCTTGTCCTGTATTATAATATTTCTCAACCATGTGAACAAAAGCTGCATCCATGCCCATCACAGGTGAACGCTCGGAATTATATGTAAGATAATATACGGTGTATTTGAATAATTCCTTGTTATTTTTTGCTTTTTCAATAATAATATCGCCTTCCTTAATGATAGAATCAGGAAGCTGAACAACAATATTCTTAAAGAAATAATCAAGCTTGGAATGATAAACAGGAGTTCGTACAATTCGTTCGTCATTGAAGTCGATATTATCAAAATAGTGTGCTTTATAATAAAAATACTGGAAGTTCGAATCAATCTTGCCATTTGGAAGTTTGGGCGGATCGGGAATTTTAATTTCAGTTTGTGATTTCAGGACTTCCACAAAAAGGTCATCGGGATTTTTTTTCATCAGCTCATTGATATGACTTTCCACTTCTTTATCTATTCCCTTAATTTTATTTTTAACAACAGTGGAATCTTCTTTCGTTTTTGCATTCTTCAGAATTAACTTCAGCGAATCCAATGATTTTCTTTTATGATAAACAAATTTTATATAATCATAAAAGCGTATATTCTCCGGAGAGCCTTTAATTTTAATGCTTGCAACCGAATGTGATGTATCTGCGTAAAACGAAAAAAATGGTTTATCGGTCATTATTATTTCAAAGAAACTTTTGTTAGGGAGGATAACCAGATAAATTCCTTCAGGAAGTTTTTTAGTTCCTTTGAAAACAATATTGCCTTTTGAATCAGCCCTCGCGCTATCCTTTAAATACTGCTTATCACCATACCTGTCTGCCAGATGGCAAAGGGTATCCTTCAATCCTTTTATTTGTATTTTAATTTCGTATGAATTCTTTTGGGCTGTAACACGGTTTACAATTGTAATAGCCAGAAGTAAAAATATTAAATTCCTTATTCTTTTCATTTTTTAAAAATATTTAACATTAAATTTTATTGGTGTTTAATTAAAAATTATTATGTCAGGGGTTACTATTATATTTATCCCTTTTGGACTTTAGTTCAAATTACAAACAACTTCTTATAACTTCAAACATTAATTTTATTTAATCCTTCAAAATCAAGAGTTGAAAAATAATCATCTAATGTTTCTGCTCTTCTTATCTGAACGACATCGCCGTTTTCCCTCAATAAAAGTTCAGCCGAGCGTAATTTTCCGTTGTAATTAAATCCCATGGCATGCCCGTGTGCCCCGGTATCGTGAAAGACAACAATATCACCACGCTCTAATTCAGGCAGAAGGCGGTTAATGGCAAATTTATCATTGTTTTCGCACAGGGAACCCGTAACATCATAAAGAGTATCATGCCGGAAATTTTCTTTTCCCAAAACCGTAATGTGGTGGTATGAACCGTAAATAGCAGGTCTCATGAGATTTGCCATGCATGCATCAAGTCCTGCATATTTTTTATATGAGTCTTTTATATGCAGTACTTTTGAAACCAGATATCCGCATGGACCCGTAACTGCCCTTCCT
>JAQUPB010000119.1 GCA_029004185.1 Bacteroidales bacterium
AATACTCTTTCAAACAGCAATCCTTACAATGTAAATCCTGGAGTAACTACAACTTATACGGTAACAGGAACCGACAACAACACATGCACGAACACTGCTTTCTGCGTGGTTATTGTTAATCCTTTACGAAATGTAGGAGCAACAGGAGGAATAATGTGCCAGGGAACGTCGCAGGTAATTGTGGCAACAGGAGCAAACACTTATATATGGAGCGATGGACCAACGGGTTCAATTCGTACAGTTTCGCCTGCATCAACAACTACTTATTGCGTTACCGGAACTGACATTAACGGTTGTACAGGTACAGCATGTTGTGTGGTAACAGTAAATAACAGTTTCGCACTTCTTGTTAATAATCCAACCATCTGCAATGGAGGAGCCACAGTGCTAACAGCAAGCGGCGGAAATAATTATACATGGTTTACAACACCAAATCAAATGACTCCTTCAATAAATGTGTCTCCTGTGATTACAACTACATATTTTGTTAGCGGAACTAATACAGTAGGATGCACAGGTACTGCTAATGCTATTGTTACCGTCAATCAGTTGCCTAACATTACGGCAACAGGAGGAACTATCTGTCTTAATATTCCGATAAATATAAGTGCAGGCGGAGGAACAACATATACATGGAACACGGGATCAAACAGCAATCCGTATAATGTAACTCCTAACGCAACTACAACTTATACGGTAACAGGAACCGACAATAATACATGTACAAATACAGCACAATGTGTTGTTGTTGTAAATCCTTTGCCTGTAGTTACTGCCACGGGCGGAACTATTTGCAGGGGAGCATCATTGGTTATCACTGCTGCAGGAGCAAATAATTATGCGTGGAGCAACGGTGTCAACGGGGCTACTCAGAATGTAAGTCCTACAGTTACTACCACTTATTGTGTAACAGGAACAGATAATAATACATGTACGGGAACTGCATGTTGTGTGGTTACCGTTAATATTCCACCCGTTGTTACAACTACAGGTGCCGAAATATGTAATGGATTCTCGGCTACCATAAGCGCAACCGGTACAGGAACCGGTGTAAATTATATGTGGAATATAGGAGCAGGACAAAGTCAAAACGTTACTCCTGTTACAACTACTACTTATTATGTAACTGCAACCGATGTTAATGGATGTACAGGAACCAACTCAGCTGTTGTAATTGTTAATCAACTGCCTTCTGTAAGTGTAACAGGCAAAACAATATGTTATGGAACAAGCACAACATTAACTGCAAATCCAAGCGGAGGTTCGGGAACATATCCATCTTATGTGTGGACACCAGGTCCATTAAACGGACAAACAGTTACTGTAACTCCTCTTGTCAACACAACCTATAATGTAACATTAACCGATAGTAAAGGATGCACTGCAACTACAACAGTAGCTGTAATTGTTTCACCGCAAATGTTTGCGAGTATTGTAAAAACAGATGCTACTTGCGGATTGCCTAATGCTTCGGCAACGGTTACCGGCAGCGGGGGTATACCTTTCACTACCGGACCTGCTTATACATACTTATGGAGTCCCGGAAATTATACCACAGATATCATAAGCAATGTTTTATCAGGAACATATAGAGTAACAGTTACAGATGCAATAGGATGTACAGTCACAGCAACAACAACAATTCTGGATACTCCTCCTGTAACATTGTCAACAAGTCAGACACCTACAAACTGCTTCCCAACAGGAACAGCAACTGTAAACGTTTTGACAGGTACGCCTCCTTATACTTATACATGGAGCACTGTGCCGCCACAGAATACACAAGTTGCAACAAATATTGATTCCGGACCATACACCGTAACTGTTGTTGACAGCAAGGGTTGTTCAAACATTGCTTCCGTTATTGTGCTTGTGAATAATCCGTTATCATTAACAACTACAACCACTCCGGAACATTGCGACCAAATGGATGGAACGGCTACTGCCAATCCTTTAGGCGGAAATCCCAACTTAGGTCCTTATACTTATCTTTGGGATAACGGAGCAATAACAAAAACAATCATCGATCTATCACAAGGTTCATATTGTGTAACTGTATCATATGGATCCTGCAAAATATCAAAATGTGCAAGCGTTCTTGAAAAACTTGGGCCTGATGCCGACTTCACTTTTACTCCTGCTGTGCTTGACATTCTTGAAAACACAACTGCCCTCTTTGATGATCTTTCAACTCCGGGTGGACAGCCAATTGTTCAATGGCACTGGGATTTTGGTGACAACAACGGTACTTCTGACATCAGAACTCCTGTGCACACATTTACAGCTGTAGGAACATATACGGTTTGTCTGAGAGTTACCGACTCCCATAATTGTGTAGACTCCATCTGTAAGCCGATTATTGTGAAAGATATTTTCACGGTTTACATACCAAATGCTTTCAGCCCGAATAAAGACATATTGAATGAAGGATTTATTCCTCAGGGTTACAGAATTGATCCTGATCATTTCACGATGATGATATTTAACCGTTGGGGCGAAATGATATACAAAACCAACAGCTTTGATAAACCTTGGAACGGAAGGTTTCAGAACACAGGTGATTTGGTGCAGATAGGTGTTTATGTTTACAGGGTTATTGTGAAAGAAATTGAGGGACCCAGACATGAATTTATCGGCAGAGTGAGTGTTATAAGATAAATTCATAACACTAACCAAAGCACTTTCCAAAAGGTATAGAAAGTTTCTATACCTTTTTTTATTAATCTGAATTTCTAATGAGTTTTAATTTTTTTTGCAGAAAAAATATATCTGCAATATCAGATATTTCATGCAACCTTTTTTGGCTTTACTTTGTCTATTAAAAAGAGACGTATTTATTAAAACAACCCACAAACTATACAAAAATGAAGGCAAACAGTCATATAATCATTTCAAAAATAATAATTATTATTTTTTTTGGGATGTTATTAAATGGCAAAGCAACATCACAAAAGCTTGCCATTAATAAGCACAAAGCAGATTGGAACAGCCACAACCCATTCAAAACAAATGTTTTCATAGAGAACATCGGACAATTTAATAATTGGGTAGTAACAGGGGAATCTGTAAAGTATGCTGTAAATAACAGCAGCAATATTTACTTCACACAAAAAGGATTGATTTTTAAACTGGAAAAGGCTGAAAAAATGAGTGAAAAAGAAAGAGAAGAAATGGAAGGAAAAGAAAGCAAAGGAAAAGAAGAAAACAAAAAAAGAAAAACAGAAATATATCATGTATATATGCAATGGGAAGGAAGCAACTCTGATGCAAAGATTGAAGTAAGCGATGAAACAGAAAATTATTATGCATTCGGTGAAAAAGGATATGAGAATATTAGATTTAAAGGTTACAGAAAATTAACTTATAAAAATCTTTATCCGGGAATTGATGTGGAATATATAATTCCTGAAGACAAAGGAGGAATTAAATATTCAATAATTTTACATCCGGGATCAAACGCAGAAATAGTAAAAATGCATTACACCGGTGATATTGAAAAGATTTATGAAGATGCGGAAGGAAACATAAAAATTAAAACTCCAGTTGGTGAAATCACCGACCACACTCCAAAAAGCTTTTATAAAAACAGCATAACAAATATTGAATCATCATTTCAATTAAAAGAAAACACCGTTTCTTTTTATCTCGAAACTCGAAACCCGAAACTCGAAACTATTGTTCTCGATCCATGGACAACAACACCAACAAGCCTAACAACGGACAATACTGCTTATGATATAGATTTTGATGATAATGGAAATGTTTATGTAGCCGGGGGAACTCCTCCCTTTAAAATATGTAAATATACAAATACCGGAATATTGCTTTGGACATTTACCACGCCATATGGATGGAACAATTATGAAACATACTCGAAATTTTGTGTTATTCATAAAAGCGGTTCAATATTTTTAGGAGAAGGGGCCTGGGTATATCCAAATCCAAGAATCATGAAAATTCCTACAAGTGGAACAAACTCAATTACTTCAGGCAATTTACCAAGTAATGATGAGATATGGTTTATGTTCTACAATAGTTGCACAGAGCAATTACTAGCATTTGGTGGAGGTACATTAAATGGAGATAATCTTAAAATTGTTGATACGAATTTGACAAACTGTATCAGTAAAAATTTTAATGGTTTCTGCAATAGTCATGGTGATTTCAATGATATTGCAGATGCTGTAATGGAAAATAACGGAGACTTTTACGCATTAATGTCTTCATATAATTGTTCAAAATCGAATTATATTGAAAAAAGCCTGTTTTCCAATAATTATAATCCTCCATTAGCTTTTGATATTAATACAGGGTATTATTTTTATGAGTTAAATAATGTAATACCGGGTTTTGTTTCTCTAGGTATAACTGTCAGGGCAAATGCATTAGCGCTTAACAGCAGTTATCTTTTTAGTTATGATGGAAAAACACTTATAGCATGGGATAAAACAAACGGAAACTTATTAAGTTCACTTATTGTTAATGGAAATTATACAGGGGGTGCAAATAGAACCCATGAAGGAATTGATGTTGATGAATGCAACAATGTTTATGTCGGAGGGAAAAATAAGGTTCATGTTTTTACTTTTGATGCTGTTTCAAAAACATTTATTACCAAAGCATCAATAACCACTGATATTTCCGATGAAGTATATGGTATTAAAATGGACAGAATGACAAATATTTTATATGTATGTGGAAATGGATTTGTAACTGTGGCCCAGGGATTATCCTGTTCGATTCAACAACTTAATGTAACTACCACAATAAATAAAATAGATACATGCAAAATTAAAGCAGTTATTACAGTAAATAACGGCATACCTCCATATACATATTTATGGAGCAATGGAGCAAGAACAAGCAGCATTGAGCTTGATACCGGGACATATTATGTTACTGTTACGGATAATTCATGCATGCTTAACAAGCACATAGATACAGTTATAATTAAATGTTCTTTGATAATTGAACCCACTAACATAGAACCTATAATTGAGAAAGACGGATTCACGGTTTATATACCAAATGCATTCAGACCTGATGGAGGTATATTGAACAATGGATTCATACCACAAGGGTATAACATTGACCCTTCAGAATTTCAGATGATAATTCTCAATCGCTGGGGTGAGGAAGTATACAAAACTAACGATTTAAATAGTCCCTGGAACGGAAGGCTCCAAAACACAGGTAGTCTGGTGCAAGTAGATGTTTATGTCTACAGAATTATTGTAAAAGAGATTGAAGGTTCTAAACATGAATTTATCGGCAGAGTGAGTGTAATAAGATAAGTTCATAAATAACAATCCGTTTAAAAACCGCGAATTATAAAATTTGCGGTTTTTTATTTCAGTATTATTATAAATTTGCCGGAGTAAAGAAATCAACATGAAAAAAGGAAAGATATTTTTTTTAAATGGGGCATCAAGCGCAGGAAAAACAAGCATTGCGAAGATAATATCGGAAAAAATCAACATTCCTCATTTATATATAGGACTTGACGACATGTATTACAAACTTATACCACAAAAATACTGGGCAGATGATCCTTATTTATATACGGGAGAGCATCCTATTGAACCCGATATAAAAAAACATAATCTTCCCGATATTCTCTTTACCGAATTAATGCAAAACATTTTTCCGGAATTCATGAAAGGATTTCACAAATCATTTTCAACTTATGCTGAAACAGGCATAAATATTATTGTTGACCATGTTCTTCAGGAAAAGGAATGGTTGTATGAATGCGTGGAGTATTTAAAAGAGCATGATGTTTTTTACATAGGCATTAAATGCAATCAGGGTATACTGGAGGAACGCGAAAAATCAAGAGGTGACAGATTTATAGGAATGGCTAAACATCAATGCTGCAAGGTTCATGATGACAGCATTTACGATTTTGAAATTGATACAAGTTTTAAAAGTCCTGAAAAAAGTGCCTGTGAAATCATTGAATTTATAAGAAAAACACCCAAGCCAATGGCTTTTAAAAAAATGCACGGGATTTTTACTTCACAAAATAAATATTGATTTTTTGAAAAAAATATTAATTAAAAATCTCTCGCAGAATAACGCAGATTTTTCGCGGAGTTCCGCAAAGTTTTAAACTTTAAATTAAAATTTTATTTATTAATTCAGAGTGCTGCCATTACCAATTTCACCTGTTCTTCAAAATTCAGGAGTTCTTTAAGGATAGTTTCTTTTGTGGTTTCGGCAACCTGAACAAGTTTATCAACAATGCCCCTGTAATATTGTATGCCTTTCATTATATTTTCACATAATGAATGCAAAAACTTTTTTACTTTTTCATCAAGAGAATCTTTTGATTCATTAAATTTTTCGATAAGATAATCAACGTAAAGTTTAATTTCTTTAACAAAAAAGTGAGCGCGGTATTTTTCGGTAAGTAAATTTATCCTTCCGTAAATATGATCAACCATTTCTTTTAATGTAGCAACTTTTGAAAAATAGGCAATGTTGGGACCCGGGCAAACAGAAATTGCAAGAGAATTTTCCTTAAAGGGTGTAAGTTTATAATTCACAACTGCCGAATTGCTTAATCCCACACAAAGACATTCTTTTGTCACAATTTCAGTACATTTCTTTTTATATTCTGCTTCAGGTAAATTAAGGGTTTTTATCTGTTCGAGTTTTTGTTTCTGATATTTGCTTGAAGCAATGCATATCGGCTTTTCGGTAAATTCGGTATTGCTCACAAGGTATTGTTCGCTGCAGCAATTTCCGGGATTTCCCTCATCTATATTAATTTGTTTTTCTTTTCCTTTTGATGCACCTTTAAGATAATTAAAACGAATTCCCAGAGGTGAGGTCTTGCTGTGTATAACGTCTTTTTCGTCTGCATCGCATAAAAGCCTGAGTGTTTTTTCATCAAGAGTGGTTACTTCAGGAACAAGCAAAAACGGAGTTCCCCAACCCGTCTTATCAACATTGTAATACTGATGCAAAAATCTGTCTTCTTTATGAGTTCCTATTCCTCCCTGTACCGTAATTATCAGTTCGGGCGGTGCCAGTGGTATTTCTTTTCCTTTGCATTTCATTGACTGAGAATACATATCGAACAACTCATTGGTAAGTTCCTGGCGCCTGTTTTTAAATTCTTCGAGAACCGGTCCCAGCAAACTTCCTTTTGTTATGAAAGTATGTCCCCCGCAATTTAATCCCGATTCAATACGAAATTCCGATACCCATATTCCTCTCTTTGCCAAATAGCATCCCTGTATATGTGCAGAACGGTAATCACTGACTTTAATCACAATTTTTTTGTTAAACTTTCCTTCTTTCAAATCGGTAAACTGATTAAAAGTCTCAATATAGTTGTATAAGCGGGGATTCATTCCTGCCGAAAATATCACTGATGAATCTTTCAGAGTGCTTTTTGCATATCCGCGAAGCGCCGATAATGCGTCGGAGCCGTTAGGGATAGCTGTGCCATCAGGGTAGAAATCATTCTTATCTATTTTCGAAATTACGTTTACATCAATGCTGCCGGGGCGGATTACATTACGCAAATTATTCTGAAGTTCTGTTTTTAATTTTTCTTCTTTTGTATAAAACATCTGATTGTAAAGTTGTTTTATATTGCTGCTATCAGGAAGCATTTCAAAATATGAAACAAGTTCTGAGTTATCAGCAAACGGCGAATTTCTGAGTTTTTCAAATTGCTTTTGAACAATCCTGTCTATGAGGTTCAGATAATCTGTAATTCGCCTTGCCCGATAGTCGTCTTCGGTACGATTAATAGGTTTGTATTCTTCATTTATTTTTCCGTAGTAATAACCGCGCATTTTTTCAATAAGGTTGTCTTCAACCAGCGAAATTACCGATGATATTCCGAAACGGGCAACTTTTACCGGCGAGTCAATTGTGAATGCAAGTCCCATTACCGGAATATGAAAAGTATGAATGTTATTAATATTCATCTGTGTGTATTTTGGTACAAGAAAGTGCAAATGTAATCAATTCCTCGCAGATACTACAATAAATTTCAATATTTATTTCTAAATATAGTCATACAAATTGATAATGAAGAATCGAAAACAACTTGTGAAGTCAAGGATTGGGAAAAAAATAGTATTAGTATATTTTATTACCGAATGCTGATTACTGAATACTGACTACTTTCTTTAACTACAAATCCCTCCAGTCGCGTTTTTTGGTGAGTTTCAAATCCTGCATAATGCTTGATTTTACATTAATAGTGAGCAGATAACTTTTGCGGAATCCGAAAGGAATCCAGTTAAACTTAAGCTCCCAGCAATGTAAATCGCGGTAAAAATCTATTGACGTATAACTGAATTTACTCGTTTTAAAATCATATCCTGTTGTAAAACCCACTTTCCATTTTTCGGTAATGCTTAAATCGCCCCTTAAAGAAAGCGTTTGTATAAATGCTTCTTCAGGCGTAACCTTCGGAATATGCGTTTTTGTATACCTCATATTATATGCAATATTGAGTGTCCATGGATTATCAAAATCAATATAATCACCGTAATTTGAGTATACATTATTTATTTCTTCTTCAGTTGCTTCTTTGCTTGTTTTCTTTTTATTTTTATTTCTTTTTGAAGATAAATTCCAGTTAAGTCCAAGGTTCCAGTCGGTATTTGTTAGGCGGATAAGCCTGTGATTTTTGTCCCATTCGAATTTATTGAGATTTTTTCCTGTGGAATCAATAATGTAAGGGTCCCACACACTGCTATAAGTAACATCAATACTTTTAAAAAGCCGTGTATGTCCGCTCATAAGTATTTTCGACCAGTTCAGTGAATCTTTTGCAAGGTCGTATGAAGTTGAGAGAGTGAAGTTTTCAATTAGAATTACTTTCTTAACGGGATTAACGGAATCTCTTGGAGTTCTGACTTTCATTTCAAGATTATTTGACAAGCTGAAATTCACGCTTCCCGATTTATCTGCGGGTGGAGAACCATACATCCCGCCCTGGTATATTGAATATTTTTCGGTGTTTCCGGCAATATCTTTTTTTACGGTTCTGTAATATTTCCATCTTTCAGCTCCGAAATCAGGACAATAAAAAAATCCGACAGACGGTGTTATCACATGCCTTATCGCCTGAATGAATCCCTTTTTAAACTGAAGCATTCCGTATATTTTTGTTGTTAAGCTTGCAGAAAAATTAAAATCCCTTGCCGCATCAAAATTTTCAACAGTATCGGTATTAACGAAATGCACAAGTGTATCGGAGCCGTCAATCAAAGTATCAACCCATCTTTTGCGTATGGTTTTGAAGTACCATCTTTCATTATAATTAAATGTTGGCGTTAAATTAAAATATTTAAAAATTTTAAAAGAAGTGCTTATGGGAATGCTGTGTTTTATGCCGCTTTCTACTTTATCGAAAACATCGGGTTTAAATAATAAAGTATCTTTTGTATTGAGTTCGCTTCTTGAATTTAAAATATAGCTCGCTCCTATTGATTCATACCATCTTGCTTTGCCGGCACGTGATTTATTTTTAAAAGGATAAAATCTGTTTGCGTTAAAAGCAACTTCGGGAAAACTTATGAAAATACTGCTGTCCTGCAGATTCTGCCTGTGGCTGAAGCCAAGCGAGAGGTTTCCGAATCTCCAGCTTTTATTATACGAAACATTCGACATGTAATTGTTCGACAAATAATTTGTCG
>JAQUPB010000120.1 GCA_029004185.1 Bacteroidales bacterium
TGTCGGTTATTACCTTTCCTTCTCCGTTGCATTGAGGACAGGTGGATGAAGTTTGCATTTGTCCTATTATCGTATTTGTAACTCTTACTACATTTCCTGTGCCGTGGCACATCTGGCAAGTCCTGTGAGAGCTGCTGTTTTTCGCACCGCTGCCTCCGCAGTCAGGACAACTTATGAATTTATTTACTTTTATTTTCTTTTCAACACCTTTTGCAATTTCCTCAAGGGTAAGTTTAACCTTAACTCTGAGGTTTGAGCCACGGTTGACTCTTCGACCTCCTCCTCTTGAAGAAAACCTTGTTCCGCCGCCAAATCCCATGCTTTCAAAAATATCACCGAAATGACTGAAAATATCATCTGTTGACATATTAAATCCGCTGTCAAAACCGCCGCTCATGCCGGAATGTCCGAACTGGTCGTATTTGTTTCGTTTCTGCTGATCGCTGAGAACATCATAAGCTTCGGCAGCTTCTTTGAATTTTTCTTCAGCTTCTTTGTTATTAGGGTTTCTGTCGGGGTGGTATTTCAGAGCTAATTGCCGGTACGCTTTTTTTATTTCAGTTTCGGAAGCATTTTTCGATACACCAAGAACTTCGTAATAATCTCTTTTAGTCATATTGATTTTTTTCTTTTTTAACTTATATCGCCACTACAACTTTAGCATACCTTATAATTTTGCCGTTTAGCGTATATCCTTTTTCAATAATTTCAACAATCTTACCTTTCATGTTTTCGTCAGTTGCAGGAACGTTGCATACAGCTTCGTGGAAATCGGTATTGAATTCATTGTCCTTGATTTCAATTTCTTTTAAACCTCTTTGAGTAAGAGTATTTTTAAACTTATTATAAATAATATCAATTCCTTCTTTAATTGGTTTTATATCATTTGTTTCTTCGGTTGATTTATTAGCTCTTTCAAAATCATCAAGTAACTGGAGTAACATACAAATCAAATCTTCATTAGCACAACGTATTGTATCAATTTTTTCTTTTACCATACGTTTTTTATAATTTTCAAATTCCGAATATAACCTTAAATATTTATCATTTGCTTCTTCAAGTTGTTTTTCGAGTCCGGAAAATTTTACTTTTAATATTTCTTCTTCAGTAAGAATTTTTTCTTCAGTTTGTTCAGCATTTGCAGTACATTCGGTTATGGAAGCATTTTCCGTTTCCGGCATATCGTTTTTTCCATTAATACCTTCTTCGCCGGCATTTTCTGTATTTTCCTGATGCTTTCTCGTATGTTTGGATTTCATTTTTTTATTAAATAAATTAAAATTCATTTGCGTTTTTCTAAATGTTTTGTCAAATATTTTGCCAATTTAAGAAACAAGACAAAATGACAGCGATAATCAGCAAAAATAATAAAAAAGAAATTTTTATTTGTTTTTACTTTTCAGAAATTCAGCTTGTCTTTCTGCTAATATTTCAACAAGACGTTGACGCATAATGAATAATCCGGCAACAAAAAAAGGAATTGCCGGAATGCGATATCTTACCAAAGCCCCGAAGTTTGCAGTTGTTAATCCTACCGAAAATGCGAAAAATATTGCAAAGAGGAAGGAAAATATCAAAACAGGTTCTGATGAAATAATCGAAATGGTTCTGAATGGTCCTACTTTAAAAAGCACGAATAATACAAATATCAGCATTACTGTATTTTCCAGAGCTGAAATAATCATCACGGGATTTCTGGCTTCCCATAAAAAAGGCCTGAATAATCCTGCGGTTATTGCTATAGGAGCTTTTGTTACCATGCTTCTCATTGTACCGTCAAATTCACCGATATTATAATAATTACTGCCATATTGTTCGCCTCTTATCAAATCCTGCTGGGTTTTTTGTGCTTTTTCAACTATTTTATCCATCGAGGAGTAAGTTCCCATTCTACCCGAAAGACCTGATAAAAGAGAGCTGGTTGCAAAAAAGCCAAGACCAATGATAAAAGGGCCAACTAAAACTCTTAAGAATTTACTTTTTATATTTTTCAACC
Source organism: Bacteroidales bacterium (assembly GCA_029004185.1). GTDB lineage: Bacteria > Bacteroidota > Bacteroidia > Bacteroidales > JAHJDW01 > JAQUPB01. The sequence goes on from JAQUPB010000120.1 coordinate 1,997, forward strand.
TGTTGAAAGAAAGCCAGATAATAGAACCGGGCATAAGTGCTAAAAATATATAAGGTTTTATTGAAGTAATAACATATGCTGCTATAATTAGTCCTAAAATATTTATAAATAACTTCTTCCGTTCAATGAAAATTCTGTAGAAATTATAGGTATACAAGCAAGCAAAAGAAATTGTAAAACTATCTTTTAATATTCCTGAACCCCAGAAGGCAACTGAAGGAACGAATAAAACTGCTATTGCAAACTGCTTATACAAAGAAGGATTTATTTTGCAAAATACTGTGTATAATTTCCACATTCCAAAAAAAGTGAAGACATCAAGCAGTATAGTGGTTGTGTAATAATTTTTAAATGCAAGCCAGGTAAACAAACTGACAAAACGGATAACGGCAAAAGTCTGATAGTCCTGTGCGTAATATATTGGCCAACCTGTAGACGCGTCAAAATAAGAATAGGTTTCCGCACTATCATCACCAACAAAAACCAGAAAGTATCTGTAAAAGTTTTTTTGCATCAGGTTTACCAGTGCTTCACTGCTTCTGTAATACATGAAAGTATCACCCTGTTCATGGTAGTATAATTGAAAAATAAGGCAAAAAGCTATTCCTCCGAATATTTTAACAAACAAACCCGAAACAAAATATTTGTATATATTATCTTTATCAATATTTTTACGCTCAATTGATTTTGCTACTGCATAAATCAGAAATAAATAAAACAAAATAAGAATAATATCTAATGGTTCAGGAAAAAGTGACTTTGACCAGACATCGCTTGAAAATACTTCAGCTCCTGACTGTAAAAGAATTTTTGAATGAAATATTGTTGAAATAAAATCGAAAATCATTATTTTTATTAATTTTATCTTTAAGTCAAATTTAGTACAAATTTAACAACTAATTAATATGTCAAAGGAAAAAAATATCAAAGGTGTTGTATATTCAACAAATCCCAATTATAAATATGAGTTTGAACAGAAGCCGGAATCACCTACTTTACCTCCTAACCAGCAGGATTTAAGAATTCTGCTTGACAGAAAAAACAGGGGAGGTAAAGAAGTCACTCTTATCACCGGCTTTGTTGGAAAGACAAAAGACCTGGAAGAACTGGGAAGATTCTTAAAATCAAAATGCGGTACAGGAGGTACAGTAAAAAACGGAGAAATATTAATCCAGGGTAATTTCAGGGATAAAATTCTTGAAATGCTGCTGAAAGCTAGTTACAAAGCAAAAAAGTCGGGTGGATGAAAAATATTTGAATCCGCCGCCTGGCGGAAACAAACGAACATTCGAATAGTTGAACGTTCGAATCCGCAATCTGACGGAAACATTTAAACAATTATTGATAAAATATTGAAAACTTATTTGCGATGAGAAGCCATTTTTCGTTTGAATAAGTTAAATTTGTAAAAACATTTATTTGGTTTTTCAAATGAATAAGTTTCTAAAAATTTTAAAGATTTTTCTGATTACAATATTTTCAATTCTCGTTTTATTTATTTCTGCTTGTATTGCTATTGTTTATTTTTATGAAGATGCGATTAAAATCCTTGCAATACGTGAATTAAACAAGCAATTAACCACTGAAATCACGGTAAAAAATGTTGAACTCTCTGTTCTGAAAACTTTTCCTTTTGCTTCGATAGTTTTTGAAGATGTTACTGCTAAAGATGCTACGAAGCAAATAAATAAAGGGGATTTGCTTAAAGCGAAAAAAATATTCCTTCTGTTTAATGTGTATGATATTTTTTATGGAAAATACAAAATAAAGAAGGTTATTATTAATGACGGATTGATAAATTTAAATGTTTATGAAGACGACTCGGATAATTATCATTTCTGGAAAACCGCACCCGACACTGTTAAAACTTCATTTTCATTCCAGCTTCAAAAGGTGATGTTTAACAATGTGGATTTTAAATATACAAATGAAGAAGTAAATTATAATTTTTCTTTCAATGCAAAAAGGGCGACACTTAAAGGAAACTTCTCCGAAAGCGAATATACATTAAACACAAATGCCGATTTGTATATAAATTACTTCAAAATCGAGGACATTGATTTCTTTCATAAAGGTGACCTTGAATTATATCTGCTGATGAATGTTAAAAATTACATCATGTATAAAATTCTGGACAGCGATGTAAAATTTTCGGAGCAGAAGTTCGATGTCTCCGGAAACTTTACTCATTCTCCCCAAATCAAGAATATTAATTTAACAATTAAAGGCAAGGACCTGGAAGCAGAAAAAGTTTTAAATCGTTTGCCGAAAGAATATAAAAAGTATCTCAGGGAGTATGAAAGCAAAGGTGATTTATATTTTGTTGCAATTCTGAACGGCAGTTATAAGGGTAAAAATATTCCTTTGCTGAAAGTTGATTTCGGAATTAAAAACGGAGAGATTATTGAAAAAAAATCATCAATTACTTTAAGGAAATTGAGTTGCAGTGGTTTTTTTACAAATGGACAATTGCGGAAACCCGAAAGTTATTTTCTGAACATAAAGAATTTTACCGCATCAATGAACGGCGGCAATATCAACGCTGATTATGAAATTAAAAATTTCGTAAATCCGTCTATAAAACTAACAATGCAGGCAAGCTTTGACTTTAAGGATTTGCACGATTTTATTAAAATTGATACGCTTGAAGATTTGAAGGGTACAATCAGATTAAACGCATCATTCCTCGGAAAATTTGAAAATTTTGAAAATATTTCAGCAAAAGATTTCATAAATAGTAATGCTTCCGGAAATATTTACCTCAACAATGTAAGCTTCAGGATAAAGAAAAATCCCTTAAAATTTACCGATATCGATGCTTCACTTGTCTTTAGAAACAATGATTTGGCTGTTGACAACCTGAACGGAAAAGTTTCAAACACGGATATAAAAATGAACGGAATTTTCAGAAATGCAATCGCATATATGATGCTGGATGATCAGAGATTAATGGTTGAAGCGAGTTTGTTTTCTTCGAAAATTAATTTTGATGAAATATTGCAGGACAGGTCTTCAGGAAGTAATAATTCTTATGTTCTTGCTTTTCCAAACAACATCGACTTCAATATAAATGCAGAAATTGAAAGCATTAAATTCCGCCGTTTTGAGGCAAACAACATAAAAGGTAAAGTTAAAATAAATGAAAAAGAACTTACGGCAAATGCTCTTTCGCTGAACACAATGAATGGAAACATAAATGCAGACCTGACAATTGATGCAAGCCAGAAAAAAGAAATTCTTATAACATGCAATGCCGACATAAAAAAGGTTGATGTAAATAAAATGTTTTATGAATTTGAAAATTTCGGACAAAACAAAATGAAAGCCGAAAACATCCGCGGTATAATGACTGCAAAAGTCCAGTTTGCTTCACTGCTTAACCATAACCTTGAAATAAACCCGGATAAGATTTATGCTAAAAGTGATATAACCATAGAAAAAGGTGAATTGATTAATTACGAGCCTCTGAAAGACTTATCTAAATTCATAAAGCTGAAAGACGTTGAGCACATTACATTTTCTACTCTGAAAAATCAGGTTGAAATAAAGAACAGAATTATAAATATTCCTGCGATGGAAATAAAATCATCGGAACTCACGCTTCAACTCAAAGGAACACATTCATTCAGCAATGAAATAAATTATCATATAAAACTTCAACTTTCCGAAATACTTGCCAATAAGGCAAAAAAGTCTAAGAAAGAAAATGAGGAATTCGGAGTTGTTGAACAAGACAATACGGGGAAAACAAACCTCTTTATTTCGGTTACGGGAACTATTGATAATCCTAAATATACATACGACACAAAAGGAGTTAAAGAAAACATAGTTACCAACATAAAAAAGGAAAAACAAACCCTGAAGGAAATAATCAAGGATGAATTTAAATGGATAAAAAAAGATACTTCAAAAAGTCCGAAAACTCCCGAAAACTATGATGTTCGCAAAAAACAGAAACCCAAAAAAAGCAAGGAAGATGAAGAAAATGATTTTAAAATAAAATTGGAGTGACTATAATGAATCTTTTGATAAAATCCGGTGAATTCTAAATGTTTATGGAAATGTTGAAAAAAAACCTCATATTTATTATTACAATAAAAAAAATAATGTACTTTTGAATTTGAAAAAAATATTTGTTTAAACTTTTTAAACTTTAATTATATGAATGTACCCGAAAATTTAAAATACACAAAAGACCATGAATGGTTGAAGGTAACCGGTAACGAAGCCCTTGTGGGTATTACTGATTTCGCTCAGGGCGAACTCGGTGATGTTGTTTATCTCGAAATTGAAACTGTGGGAGAAACTCTTGAAAAAGAAGAAGCTTTGGGAAGCATCGAAGCGGTTAAAACGGTTTCTGATATATTCATGCCTGTTTCAGGTGAGATTATTGAAAAAAATCCAAAACTTGAATCCAATCCCGAAACCGTAAACAAAGATCCATACGGTGAAGGCTGGATGGTGAAAATAAAATTAGCCAACCCTGGCGAAGTCAACGAATTGCTTTCTGCCGCTGATTACAAAACTTTAATATCAGCTTAATAAAAACTAAAACAATTACCGGGTATGAAAACATATCCGGTTTTTTATTTTAAAAACTATTGACTGTTTTAACTCTTATAGTTAAGTCGAGAAAATTTATTTAATAATACCCATAAAATGTTTAATAAATACAATTTGCCCTCTTTAATTTGGGCATTAATAATTTTTGTTTTCAGTGCTATTCCAGGTGACGACATCCCTTCATTTGATTTTTTGAAAAATATTCCTGCCGACAAAATAGTTCATTTCGGCTTGTATGGTGTTTTTAATTTTTTGCTCGTTTTCGGGTTTAAAAGACAATATACATCCAACAGGTTGCGTTATAAATCATATACATACTCATTTGTTACAGCTGCTCTTTATGGAGGAATGCTCGAAATTTTCCAGAAATATTTTTTTACGGGCAGAACATCAGATATAATGGATTTTATGGCAAATGTGGCAGGTTGCTTGTCAGGAATTCTTGTTTATTGGTTCCTTTCAAAAAACAGATTGTTTTATTTGAAAAAAAAATTCTAGTTTTGTAATTATATAAGGTATAATAAAATAACCAACTTATCGTGGCACAGGGAAATAAAACATTAAGCATTTCAATGATAATCTTCGGGTTTTTCATGGTTGCTGTTTTTATTTTTATCGGGCTTGTGCTTTTGTATAGTCCTTATTACTTATATATAAAAAAAGAAGTCAGGATTATTTTTGCTTTCTTTTTTATTGTTTATGGGATTTTTCGACTTGTAAGAACTATACTTAAATTCAAAGAACACAGGGAATTCTACAATAATGAAAATGATGAATTATGAAAAACAATTTTAAAATAAATCTTGTTATTGTATTGGCATTTGCAATTGCATTAAGTAATTGCACTAACTCGGGAAATAAAATTGACGAAACTCCCACAAGTGGTAATATTAAAGCGAGTATTGAGGAATCTTACAAACTTCTTTTCGATACTGAAATTTTCGTTTTTCAGACCTTATACAAAAATGCAAAAGTAAATGCCGCATATAAATCCGAAGGTGATGCTCTTGAGGATTATTTCAGGGATTCCGTAAGATTTATTGTTATTAATAGAAAACTTACAAAAAACGAGGAAAATAAGCTTATAAGCAAAAATATTATTCCCCGCACAACCAGAATTGCATACGATGCATTGGCATTAATAGTTAATAAAAATAACAATGATTCTGCTTTTACTTTTGAGCAGATAAAAGAAATTTTTGAGGGAAAAATTTCAAAATGGAAGCAGATAAATATAAATTCGAAGCTATCCGATATGATAGTTGTATTTGATAATAATAAATCGTGTAATCCAAGATATATAAAGGAAAAGCTGGAATTAAAAAAAGATTTTCCTTCAAATTGTTTTGCAGTGAACTCAAACCAGGAAGTGATAAATTATGTTGAAAAAAATAAAAATGCGCTCGGAATAATAAGTGTAAACTGGGTAAGTGATAGCCACGATTCAGTTACTATCGATTTTTTACACAAAGTAAAAGTAGTTGCCGTTGGAAGTGAAAGCGGAGCTGACCCCGTGAAACCATATCAGGGATATATTGCTGATGGCTCTTACCCTTTTACAAGGGAAGTTTATATGATAAGCCGCGAAACCTTTGCCGGACTTGGCACAGGTTTTGTATCTTTTGTTGCAGGAGAGAAAGGGCAGAGAATCATTCTGAAATCGGGATTGGTGCCGGCTACTATGCCTGTACGGCTTATTGAGGTGAAAAGATAAAATATAATTAAAAAATTATTAAATTTACCCGAACTAAAAATTAAATATATGTTACGAATTTCAAATAAAAAAACGGTGTTAATGCTTGGATTAAGCATCGTTTTTAGCTCATTTGCAATAAAAGCACAGGATTTGCAAACTGCAATAAAACTTACGGAAAGCGAACAATTTGAATCCGCAAAAACTGCTTTTGAAAGTTTACTGAAGAGCAATCCTCAGAATGGTGATGTTTATTATTATTACGGCGAATTTCACCTAAAAAAATATTTTACAGATACTGCATCGGTATCTGTTAAGGATGTCAGCGGACCGGCAACAGCTAATTTCAACAGCGGCATACAGAATGATCCCACAAATCCATTGAATTATGTTGGACTGGGAAAAGTTGCACTGCTTTTTAATGATAACGTTAATGCAAAAATGAATTTCGACAAGGCGATTTCGTTGCTGCCAAGCAGAACAAATAAAACTTCAAAAGTAACTCCCGAAAGACAATCGTTCACATATTTGAGGATTGCCGAAGCATACGTAAGAGCGGAAAGCAGGGATACAATAATGGTTTTTCCGCTGCTCAGGAAAATTGAAGAGGATCAGATTAAAAATCCTGAATATTTTTTAATTCTCGGAGATGCTTACCTCTTCCTGCTTAACGATGGCTCAAATGCAATACTGAATTATAAAAGAGCACAGGAACTCGATGCTAAATCTGCCAAAGCAAAGATGCGTCTCGGACAATTATGGGTGAGAGCAAAAAAATATACCGACGCACTCGGGTTTTATAAAGAAGCAATAAAAGCCGATTCAACATTTGCTCCTGCTTACCGCGAGCTTGCTGAATTATACTATATGGCGGGACAATATGATAATGCGAAAGACAATTACAAAAAGTATCTTGACTTATCACCTGGTAACCTTTATGCAAAAGTACGATATGCATCGTTTTTATTTCTGGCAAAAGATTATAGTGAAGCAATAAAGATAATTAACGAAGTAATCGAAAAGGACCAATCGTATACATATTTGTATCGTTTGCTCGCATACTCATATTTTGAATCCAATTCTCAATTTGACAAAGGACTTATTGCAATTGAAAAATTCTTCAAAGAAACGAAATCTGATAAACTAATTCCTTCTGATTATAAATATTACGGATTGCTTCTGGCAAAAAATAAAAAAGATTCTGTTGCTATTGTTTATTATAAAAGGGCACTTGAAATGGATACTACTTTTAGCGATTTATACACGAATATTGCAATCAGTTACCTGAAACAAAAAAAATATGACGAATCAATAAATGCATTCAACAAAAAAATAAGTTTAGGAAAAGGCAGCGCAGGAGATTATCTCTATCTCGGCACGGCTTATTACACAATAAAGCAATACGGAAA
>JAQUPB010000121.1 GCA_029004185.1 Bacteroidales bacterium
CTGCTGTTCAGATCATGATGAACCTTGGCATTAATCTTGGTGAAATAAAGAAAAATATCGAGTCTTCCATAAAAAAAGAAACTTCACAAAAAATAAATTCAAGCAATATTCCTTTTGTAAAACAGGCAGAAAGAATCCTCAAACTCACTCATCTTGAAGCAAGGTATTACCGGAGTAAAGTTATCGGAACTGAACACATACTTTTATCAATACTGAAAAACGATGACAATATCGTTACGCAGGCACTGAAAAAATACAGCTTAACATATGAAATGGTTGCCGAAGAAGTAAAGCTATTAAGTCCGAACCAGGATATTACAAGCGAACTCTCTGGGAACAGCGGTGATGACGACCCTTTCGAAGAAAAAGAAAGCGGTTTCAGCGGAACCAAGAAAGCGGGAGATGCAAAATCCAAAACTCCTGTGCTTGATAATTTCAGCCGCGACCTTACAAAAGCCGCCGAAGAAAACCGTCTGGACCCTATTGTCGGCAGGGACCGTGAACTTGAACGCATAGCCCAGATATTAAGCCGTCGAAAAAAAAACAACCCTATTCTAATCGGTGAACCCGGAGTTGGGAAATCTGCTATTGCCGAAGGTCTTGCATTGCGCATAATTCAAAGAAAAGTATCAAGAACACTTTTTGATAAAAGAATTGTTACACTTGACCTTGCATCTTTAGTTGCAGGCACAAAATACCGCGGACAGTTTGAAGAAAGAATGAAAGCAGTTATCAATGAACTCGAAAAAAATCAGAATATAATTCTTTTTATTGACGAAATTCACACTATTGTTGGTGCAGGAGGCGCATCAGGTTCGCTTGATGCATCTAATATGTTCAAACCCGCACTCGCGCGCGGCGACATACAATGCATAGGCGCTACCACACTCGATGAATACCGTCAGTACATTGAAAAGGACGGCGCTTTAGACCGCAGGTTTCAGAAAATACTTATAGACCCTCCCACTATTGATGAAACAATAAATATTCTCGCAAAAATAAAACCGCGGTATGAAGACCATCATAATGTACTTTATACCGACGAAGCTATTAAAGCCTGTGTTCTGCTAACAACCAGATACATCACCGACAGGTGTCTGCCTGATAAAGCAATTGATGCAATGGATGAAGCAGGTGCAAGAGTTCATATAAAAAATATCGTCGTACCAAAGGAAATTATTGAAATAGAAAAGAAAATCGAAGAAACAAAACAGGAAAAAAGCCGCACCATCAAATCGCAGAAATATGAAGATGCAGCAAAATTAAGGGACATTGAAAGAAAATTACTTGAAGACCTTGAAAAAACAAAAGCAAACTGGGAACAGGAAACCCGCAATAACAGGGAAACCGTGAGCGACGAAAATGTTGCTGAAGTTGTAGCAATGATGACAGGCGTTCCTGTTCAGAGAATTGCACAAAACGAAAGCGACCGTCTTGCAATGATGGCGGAAGAACTTCAGGGTACGGTAATCGGACAAAATAAAGCAATTGCAAAAGTTGTTAAAGCAATTCACCGCAATCGTGCAGGACTCAAAGACCCCAGTAAGCCTATCGGAACGTTTATATTTTTAGGACCTACCGGCGTAGGAAAAACTTATCTTGCAAAAGTTCTCGCAAAATATTTATTCGACAGTGAAGATACTCTGATAAGAGTTGACATGAGTGAATACATGGAAAAATTTGCCGTTTCGCGACTTGTAGGAGCGCCTCCGGGATATGTTGGCTATGAAGAAGGCGGACAACTCACAGAAAAAGTAAGAAGAAAACCATACTCGGTTGTATTGCTTGATGAAATTGAAAAAGCACATCCCGATGTATTTCACATACTCCTCCAGGTTCTTGACGATGGCATATTAACCGACAGTTTCGGAAGGAAAGTTGATTTTAAAAATACCATTATCATCATGACTTCAAACATAGGCTCACGCCAGTTGAGGGAATTCGGTGCCGGTGTTGGCTTTAAAACAAGCAACAAACTGAAGAATATGGATGAATACAACCGCAACATAATTGAAAATGCCTTGAAAAAAGCATTTGCTCCGGAATTCCTGAACAGAATAGATGATGTCGTGATTTTTGAATCATTAGAACGCGAAGACATTCACAAAATAATTGATATTGAACTCGCAAAACTTTACCACAGAATAAATGCACTTGGCTATAATATCGAACTTACCGAACCCGCAAAAGATTTTATTGCCGACAAAGGTTACGACTCACAGTTTGGCGCAAGACCCCTGAAACGTGCTATTCAGAAATATCTTGAAGACCCGCTGGCTGAAGAAATAATAAAATCAAAACTTAAAGAAGGAGATACAATAAATATCGATTACAACAAGGATGATGATAGCCTTAAAATAGAAACCCGAAAAAAGGAAACTGTTGTTACAAAAGAAAAAGAAAACGGGAAAAAGAAAGAATAATAACGGACTTCATTAATAAGCTTTGCGCCTTAGCGCCTCTGCGGTAAAAAATCATTTCACTTTCAGAATTTCAACTTCGTATATTAACGTAGCATAAGGAACAACCTTACCTTCATAACCTTCCTCACCATATCCTATTTCCGAGGGAATTACAAGCTTTGCTTTTCCTCCTTTGCTCATCATTGATAGTCCTTCTTCAAAACCCTTTATAAATCTGTTTGTGCCAAACTTACAATCAACGGGACGATAAATTGCTTTTGCGCTGTACAGATTATAATATTTCGCAGTATCTTCAATGTTTGTGTCAAAAAGGCGTCCGTCAACAAAAAAAGCGGCATAGTTAAATCTCACCGAATCACCTTCTGCAATTTTCTTGCCTTTTCCTTTTCTTAATTCAATAAAATATAAACCACTTTTCTGTGGTTTCGCTTTTATCTTCATTCTTTTCAAATAATCATTCAATAAAACAGGTTCGTTGTTTTTCATTTCTTTAAGCTGCTGATTCAGCTTTTCGGCGTACAACTGCTGTTCCTTTAGTAATTCAGCTTTTGTTTTAATTGAATCAACCCTTATATGTATTTTCATAATGCTTCCTGGTTTCAGTGGTGGTGGAAGTTTTTCCGCATTCACGTTTTTAAAGAAAAATGAATCGGCGCTGACAATAAATACGGCACTGTCGTGCAAACCCAAAATCCCAAACGCTTCGTTTATGTCACCTTTATACAAAGGTTTTACCACCAGTATGCGAATAGGCATATTTGCTTTTATGGAGCTGTATAATTCCGAATCCTTTTCGGTTGTGTACACCATGTGACATACAACAAGGTCGCCTGTATCTGCCTTCAGTGCGCCCGAATTTCTTTTAACAAACTTATAATACAACCCGTTTTTTGTTTTCTTATATCCAGGATACTTTGAATGGCAGGCGCTGAAAAATATCAGTACCGCAAACATAAAAACCGAATTTGATAAAATGTTTTTTTTCATATTAATAAATTTTACAGTTCTATAAACGGATATTAAGTGTAATTAAATCTGCCACAGATTCACAGATAAAAAAGATTAATTTTATAATTAATCTGTGAATCTGTGGCATTTTATTTTTATTTCATATCAACTAATTCCACATCATATATCAAAGTTGCTCTTTTAGGTATTTTTTTGTTATCGCCCAAAAGTCCGAAACCCAAATATGATGGTATTATAATTTTTGCCTTGTCACCTTTGCAAAGCAGTTGCATGGCTTCGTCCAGGCCGGCTTCAACTTTGCCTTCACCGATTTTGAATATTTTTGGACCGTCTTTTTCTGAGGAATAACAATTAGTTCCGTCAATGAGGTCGAGTGTATAATTTATCTTAATAATTTTCCCCGGAAGAGCCCTCTCCCCTTTTCCTTTTTTATAAATAAAATATCTAACTCCCGTATTAGTTTTCTGCATTTCCCATTTATGGCGTTCAATGTAACCGTTTATTTCATTCTCTTCGGTTCTTTTAAGGTAATTGTTAGCTTTCACAAGCGGCTCGCTGGTTTTCGAGAAATCAATATTTTTTGAATTTTCTTTATCCGTTGAATCATTGCAGAACTGAAATGAGAACGAAAGCATTATGAAAAACAGAAAATATATTATTTTTCTCACTTTTGTATTTTTATTATTAATATATTTTGAACGATTTAAATTTTAATAATCAGGTAATCGGTAAACGGTAACCGGTAATCAGTATGTAACACCGATTACTGATTACTGGTAACCGATTACAAAATTTACAGATTTTATCTCGTTTTTAGTTTAAATCTTTGGATATTTTTTAACAATTTTAACGAAATACTCAACCGCTTCGTTCAACGTAACCTTAAGAAAGCCGCCGGCAGCATTATTATGTCCTCCCCCATTATAATATTCCCTTGCCATTTTGCTGACATCAAAATCTCCTTTTGAACGGAACGAAAACTTTATTTCACCCGTTCTTTCAACTATAATAGCAGCGAGGTTTATTCCGTTTATGGAAAGAGCATAATTCACAATTCCTTCAGTATCACCATATCTGTATTTATATTTTATCTGTTCATCTCTCGTTAACGAGAAGTATGCTGTTTTTAATTCGTTCATTACAACAAGCTTTTCGCTAAGGCAATATCCCAGAAGCCGTATTCTTTCTTCAGAATAGTGACTGTACACCAATTGATTTACGTGATTGGTATTAACTCCTGCTTTTATTAATTCCGATGTTATAAAATGAGTTTTATAAGAGCATGAATAGCTAAAAGACCCTGTGTCGGTGAGTATCCCCACATACAGACATTCGCCGATTTCTTTTGTTATGCTTTTTTTATTGCCCGAAATTCCGATAAGAAAATCGTAAATCAATTCCGCTGTTGATGAAACATGAGTGTCGGAAATGGTAATATCGCTGAATTTTTTGGGCAGGGCATGATGGTCAATAAGTATCTTGAATGCTTTTGATTTCAGATAAAACGGCTCAAGTTCATCAATACGGTTAGATGCATTAAAGTCGATGCAAAAAACAACATCTGCATTCATTATTACCGCTTCAATTTCATTTTTATTTTTACTTTTAGAATATACCGAAATCTTATCGCTTTCTGGCATCCAGTCGAGGAATTTATGGTAATCATTCGGAGAAATGACATTAACATTTTTACCCTTGCTTTTAAAATAATGAAATAAAGCCAGCGCTGAACCTATTGTATCCCCGTCCGGATGAACGTGACAAAGAATTGCAATGTTTTTTGCAGACGGCAGCTTCTTTTTTATTACTTCAATTTCCTTTTTCAATATTTTCTGCTATTTTTGAAATAAAATAAAATTAACATATATTTACGTTTCCAAAATTACAAAAAAATATAATTATAAATTCTTAAAAAAATATAATATGGCAGGAAACAGAACATTTGCTATCGTTAAGCCAATGGCAGTCAGAAACAACAACATTGGAAACATCCTCTCGATAATAAACCAGGTCGGGTTCAGGATTAGAGCAATGCGAATGGTAAGGATGTCGAAGGAAGAAGCAGGGAGGTTTTATGAAGCTCACAGGGGAAAACCTTTCTATGAAAATCTTACCGACTTCATGTCGTCAACACCAACGGTTGCCATGATTATTGAAAAAGAAAATGCTGTTGAAGATTTTCGTCAGCTCATTGGAGCCACAGATCCTGATAAAGCTGAAGACGGTACGATACGGAAATTATTCGGTATATCATTAACGGCAAATGCCATTCATGGCTCCGATTGTGACGAGAACGCTGAAAGGGAAGCGAAATTTTTCTTCTCTCCCGACCAGATTTTCGAATATTAAGCTGTGAGAAAATTTACTGTCATATTTATTATATTATTCCTTTTTCAGCAGCTGCATGCTCAGAAATGGGCATTGGTATGGTCGGATGAATTCAATACACCCGGACTTGTTGATACCAACAAATGGAGTTATGAAGTCGGTTTGCTGCGCAATAACGAAGCCCAATACTACACGGCTTTCAGAAGTCAGAATGTGAGAATCGAAGACACTGCATTAATAATTGAAGCAATAAAAGAACCGTATAATGGTGCCGCTTATACATCAGGAAGCATACTATCAAAATATAACGGTGACTGGCAATACGGAAAAATTGAAGTACGCGCGAAAATACCGACCGGCAGAGGCACATGGCCTGCAATATGGATAATGCCAACATACAGCGAATACGGATACTGGCCTAGAAGCGGTGAAATTGACATAATGGAAAATGTAGGAATGGAACCTGACAATATTTACACTACCGTTCACTACGAAGGCACAGGTGGCTCAGGTCACGAAAGCAGCGGCAAGGGAACTGCAATAACTGCACCCTATAATAAATTCATTTCATATATAATTGAATGGACTCCCGATAAAATCGACTGGTACATTGATGCATTAAAAGTGCACACATATAACCGCAACGGAAGCACCGATTACCGTGTGTGGCCTTTCAACAAAGAATTTTATTTAATTCTCAATCTCGCTATCGGCGGAACATGGGGAGGTCAGCAGGGCATTGACGACACAAAGTTTCCGCATAAACTCATTATGGATTATGTAAGAGTTTACCAATGGCAACCCACTCCTTCTCCATACACTGTTACCATTGACACTTGCGATGAAGGAGGAACAGTGCAAAACGATAACCCCTTACCTTCTTATCCTGATGGCACTACAATTACCCTAACCGCTGTTCCTGAAATAAATTACACATTCTCGCATTGGAAAAACATGGGACCAAATAACCCGCTACAACTAGATATTCATAAAGACATGACTATAGTACCCGTTTTCCAAAAAGATTACGAACTTATTGAAAATGGAAATTTTTGCAATGGACTAAGACGGTGGAACAACATATATTTTTACAACACTTCCATAAACAAAGCAACATGCAGCATTGTGAACAACGGATACATTATAAATATTACCCAAAAAGGAACGGCATATTGGCATATAGGCGACCAGCAACTCGGTTTTCCTTTAACAAATAACAGCACTTATCATATCTCATTTGATGCATATTGTGAAACACCAGCCCAAATGGGAGTTACAATTGCACAAAACCATGATGCCTACTCATCATATAATGATCACTTCTTTAATCTTACCACCACAAATACAAACTATACATACGACTATACAATGACGAACCCCACCGATACAAACTGCCGTCTCTATTTCGGAGCGGGCAATTTCCTTGGAAATGTCTACTTCGATAATATAAGCATGACGAAAGTAATTCCTTCCGGAATAGTAAATATTCAGGGTAATAAAAACTCTTTACTAGTTTATCCAACTCCTGCCGCTGAAAATATTAATATAGATTTTAATCTTTCAAAAACCGGCAATGTTATTCTAACAATTTACGACTTGGAGGGCAAAGCGTTAAATATATTGTACAATAAAATTACGAATGCAGGCGAACACCACCTGGATTTTAATTTTCTCCGGAATGAATTTGCACCCGGTGTTTATTTTCTGCAGATGAAAACAAATGAATATACGACTTTCAAGAAAATAGTTTTACAATGAATGAAAGCATTAAACAACGGATAGCCTGATGTTTTTTCTGATTATTAATTATTTTTTCATAATTCCGCCAATGATTAATATCTTTGCATAAATAAATAGTTCTGAAAATCCTGAAAAATAAATATCTTTATATTTCATGAACACTTTTTCTTCAAAGCTTCTTGAAGATGCCGTTAACCAGTTTGCAAAACTGCCCGGTGTAGGCAAAAAAACTGCCATTCGTTATGTGTTGCACATATTGAAAGAAGATAATGTTCAGGTTATGGATTTCGGAAACACCATAATGAGGCTGAGAGAAGAAATAAAATTCTGCAAGAACTGCCATAACATTTCCGATAACGAAATTTGCGAAATCTGTTCCACTAATAGCCGCGACAAATCACTTGTTTGTGTTGTTGAGGACATAAGAGACGTTATAGCAATCGAAAATACAAATCAATACAACGGCATATACCATGTACTTGGCGGAGTTATTTCACCGATGGATGGTGTTGGTCCCTCCGACCTCAATATTTCCACTTTAATTGATAAAGTCAGAAACAGAGAGATTAAAGAAATAGTTCTTGCGCTGAAAACGACAATTGAAGGAGATACAACCTGTTTTTATATTTTCAAGAAACTCAAGGAATACGAACTGAATGTTTCCACTATTGCCAGAGGCATTGCCATTGGCGATGAATTGGAATATACCGACGAAATTACTTTAGGGAAATCAATAATAAACCGTGTTCCGTATTCCGGCGTTCATGCATGAAAGCAGTTTGTTGTTCGTGGTTTGTAGTTTGTAGTTGCGCAAATTTTATAATTAAAACACATAGTTCAGTATTTTTTTGTTTTTTTATTTTAACCACAAACAACAAACCTGCCTGACGGCAGTTAGGCATTTTAAACGACAAACTTTATTTTGATAGCAAAAAATAAAATATTAGCACTTTAAAAATTAAATAAGCCAGACATTGAAACTTTCGATTATCATAGTAAATTATAACGTAAAATATTTCATCGAGCAATGTTTGAATTCGGTCAGGGAAGCTTGCAAAGATATTGATTCGGAAGTGATAGTTATTGATAACAATTCCGTAGACGGCTCTGTAAAAATGCTTGAAAGCAGATTTCCAGAGGTACGTTTAATTGCAAATAAGGAAAATTATGGATTTGCAAAAGCAACCAACCAGGGAATTTCAATTGCAAAAGGCGAATACATTCTTCTCCTCAATCCCGATACTGTTGTAGAAAACGACACTTTCCGCAAGTGCATAAAATTCATGGATGAACATCCCGATGCGGGAGGACTTGGCGTTAAAATGCTTGACGGCAAAGGAAAATTCTTACCTGAGTCAAAAAGAGGAATGCCCACTCCTGCCGTTGCATTCTATAAGGTTTTTGGATTGTCGAGGTTATTTCCCAAATCCCGTACCTTCGGAAAATATCATCTTACCTTTCTTGATAAAAATAAAACAAACGAAATAGATGTGCTTGCAGGTGCCTTCATGTTTCTGCGCAAAGCAACACTTGATAAAACAGGAATGCTCGACGAAAGTTTTTTCATGTATGGCGAAGACATTGACATTTCGTACCGCATAACAAAAACAGGTTATAAAAATTACTATTTCCCGCATACACGCATAATACATTACAAAGGCGAAAGCACGAGGAAAAGCAGCATTAATTACGTGTTCATATTTTACAAGGCAATGATAATATTTGCGAAGAAGCATTTTTCGAAAAAAAATGCCGCCTATTTTACTTTGCTTATAAATTTTGCAATTTATTTCAGAGCCACTGTAGCTGTTTTACACAGGTTTATTAAAAAAACCATCACTCCTATCCTTGATGCGGCAATGATATTTCTGGGAATGTATTTACTGAAAAATTACTGGGAACATAATGTTGTTTCTTCTTCGAGTGAATATTATCCCGTGGAATTCATGAGCATTGTGGTGCCTCTATACATTGCCATCTGGTTGTTTTGGGTTTTAATGCTCGGAGGATACGACAAACCCATAAGAAAAGAAAAAATATATAAAGGCATAATTGCAGGAACATTGCTGATACTTGTTATTTATGCATTACTGCCCGAATCATACCGTTTTTCAAGAGCTTTGATTTTGCTGGGTTCGGTATGGACATTATTTATT
>JAQUPB010000122.1 GCA_029004185.1 Bacteroidales bacterium
TTCCTGCTTCCTTTATAAATTTCAAATTTAACGAATTTACATTCAAGCGGTCCGTTGAAAAGTGGAATTTTCTTTGATGGTTTAAGTCCTACAGATTTTAATGCCTCAAAGTTTGAACTTATGATCCACGCATCAAAACCATCATACTTTTTTTTCAATGTATCGCCTAAACTTTTGTAAAAACCATTGATGTCTTCTTTTTTCATTCTTTCATCATAAGGCGGATTTGTAATCATTATGCCTCCTTCTTCGGACGCGATGGAATCTTCAAATGAAGTAGTCCTCAACTCAATGTCTTTATGAAGTTTTGCGTATTTTATGTTTTTTTCTGCAATGCTTATCGACCTTTCGGAAATATCGGAACCGAAAATTTTATTTTCAAATTCTGTCTGCTCCGATAAGGAATCGTTTTTTATTTTCTCCCAAAGTTCTTTATCAAAGTCTTTCCATTTTTCAAAGCCGAATCTTCGGCGGTAATATCCGGGAGGAATATTATTTGCTATCAGTGCTGCTTCAATAAGTATTGTTCCCGAACCGCACATAGGATCAATGAAATTGCATTTTTTATCCCAGCAGCTGAGCAGAATCATACCTGCAGCCAGCACTTCATTTATAGGCGCATCGAAGCTTGCAATTTTGTAGCCCCTTTTATATAAAACATCACCCGAACTATCAAGCGAAACCGTACAATTATTATTACTTAGATGAATGTTTATTCTCAATGTTGAATTTTCCAAGTCAACTGAAGGACGTTTATTGAATTTGTGGCGGAACCTGTCAACTACCGCATCTTTTGCTTTTTGAGCAGCGTATTTTGAATGAGTAATAAACGAATTGTTCGTAACACAGTCAATCTGCAAAGTATCATCAACACTCAGGTATTCTTCCCAGTTTATTTTATAAATTTCGTTGTAAAAAGCACTTTCATCAGCAATGCTGAAATATTTTATGGGTTTAAGAATTTTTAAAGCCGTTCTGCACCAGAAATTGGCTTTATACATCAACTCTTTATTCCCCGTAAAACTGACAGCACGTGTTAATGTCTCTACTTCTCGGGCATTAATGCATTTCAATTCATCGGCTAAAACATTTTCAAGTCCGGCAAGAGTTGTGGCAACAATTTTGTATGTTTCAGTATTAGTCATTTTGTATAATAAAAGAGTGCAATTTACGCAAAAATTTCCGACTTGCTGCTATGTCGGAAAAATAGTATTTTTGTTGCCTGAGTTTGATTTCAAAAAAATAAAATTATGTTTTTGAAAAAAATATTTTTATTGTTATTCCTGGTTTCAGCATTTCAACTTTCTTCCCAGAATGTTATTATTAAAGGGAAAGCAAAATCTTTTGAAGGGGAAAAAGTAAAGCTGAATGTTTACTCAAATCAAATCAGTTATCGCGAAAAAACAATTGCTATGGCTGTTGTTGACAAAGAAAGCAATTTTATTCTTAAAGCTAACATCAGCGAAATAGTTTTTGCAAACATAAGAATAAGCAATTTCAACGGTGCCATATATCTTGAACCGGTGAGAATTTATGAAATAATTTTTCCTCCTAAAGATTCTTTGGTTAAAGAAACTGAAAGTATTGAAAATTCAATATTACCTCAGGAGGTATACATAAGTATAATGAATAATGATTCTACAGAACTGAACTATCAGATTCAGAAATTCAATATACTTTATAATAATTTCATGGCTGAAAATAAATCAAGGTTTATTTACTTCACACCAAAAAATAAAAGTTTTGTCGATACACTTAAAAAACGAATAAAATATACATTCGGTAATCCGAAAAGCAAATATCTGTCAGCATATATAGAATACAGAGTTGCAGGATTGGAGCAGATGAACAGTTTGATGAGCAGAAAAAAACTTGCCAATAAATATTTTACGGGAAGACCTGTTTTGAATGAAAATATTGAGTACATGTATTTTTTTAATCAGTTTTTTGTAAAATATTTTTCCAATTTCACCACAAGCGGTAAATATGAGGAAATTTTAAATGAAATAAATATGAATAAAAGTTATACCGGCATGGTGAGAGTTCTTTCTTTTGACTCACTTCTGCTGATTAATGATACATTAAAAGAATTGATTTTGCTTAAAGGATTATATGAAGCATACAACGATCCGGTTTTTGAAAAGAAAAGTGTTGTTGAAGTAATTAAAGCACTGGCAAAGCAAAGCATTATTAAAAAGAATACAGAAGTCGCAAAAGATTTTATTTCTGCTCTTGAAAAACTTGCACCCGGGACCAAAGCTCCTGAATTTTCTTTATATAATGTAAATAAAAAACTTATAGAACTTGATGATTTTGAAGGTAAATATGTTTATATTGGATTCTGGACAACATGGAGTGTGCCCTCTTTGCAGGAAATTCAGATGTTTTCTGATTTACAAAAAGAACTTAAAGATACTGTTGAGTTTATAGGCATTTGTGCAGATAAAAAATCCGAAAATTTTGAAAGTTATGTAAAAAAACAAAAATTCGATTGGAATGCACTTTATTACGGAAACCAACCGGAAGTAATCGAAAATTATAGTGTAATAGGATTTCCGACTTTTATTTTAATAGACCGCCAAGGCAGAATAATGGAATCAAATGTAAAAAAACCAAGCGAGGGCTTCCACGATTATATTCACACAATCATTGAAAAGGAAAAACAAAAAAAGAAAGAAGAAGATAAGTTAAAGAAAAATCCAAAGAATAACATTTATCATTGATGTTTTAACGCGCCCTATTGGTGTTATACAATTTATTCTTGAAACAGTAATCGGTAATCAGTAAAATCAACAACATGGAATATGTTGAACTTAATAATTAGCAAAACAGAAACTTTCTGAAACCGATTACCGGTTACCGATTACTGATAACCTAATATTTAAAACAGTTTGTTGCTATAACAACCTGCAATGTTTAGTATAGCTCCGCCATCAGCACAATAATTTTCTCGATTTTCTTTTTCATTTCTGCAGGGGTGCAGTCATAGTTGTTTACAATAAATGAAAAAGCAAACTGCTGTTTGGAGTTTGAATCAACATAACCGACATAAGCTCTTACGTTCTTCATGAAACCGCTTTTAGCTCTTACATTTCCTTCTGCCTGCGAATTTTTGCAGATGTTTTTTATGCTTCCCGATTGTCCTGCTACAGGAAGTGATTCATAAAATGTTTGAAAAAAAGATTCTTTTGTTGCGGCAATCAAAATTTCAACAAATTGACTTGCCGCCACTCTGTTTGCAGTCGAAAGTCCGCTGCCATCATTCATTATCAAAGTACTT
Organism: Bacteroidales bacterium; assembly: GCA_029004185.1. GTDB lineage: Bacteria > Bacteroidota > Bacteroidia > Bacteroidales > JAHJDW01 > JAQUPB01. The sequence goes on from JAQUPB010000122.1 coordinate 3,281, forward strand.
AAATTTATATTTTTTGATTTCCAGTAATCGAGTACTGCTGAAATTCCTTTGGTTGTCGAACCCTCATTGTATTTTATTTTTCCGCACATTTTCAATAATGCTTCGGCAAAAATATTCACACTTTTGAGGTTTGTTTCTTTAATGACTTCTTTCAGTGAAGGAGAAAAGATTTTATCAATTATGATTAAATTATCGGTTTTTATGTTCTTGATTTTTCTTGTGGTTGCTGCATTTCCGCTTATTGTAATTTTATTTGCGGTAAGAGTTTTGTATAATTGAGAAGCACAAAAATAAGCAGGGACGGGAATCGAACCTTTTACGGGAAATCTTTTTGCACCGAATGGAATTGTTCCGGTACATATTATTTTTTCGGAATAAGGATATGAATAAATAATTACATTATCTCCGGAACCCTTCTTTCCTGTTTTAACATTATTTGTGAATTTAACGTCGGGAACTTCAGGATTGACAGAAACTACAGAAGTAGTGTCGCCGATATATTTTCCTGATTTGAAATAAATGTTATATATGTTTTCATTAAAATTCAAGCCTGCACAACCGGCACCGTAATAATTACCTATATCGGCAGAATCCCATGATGCGGGAATAATTGAATCTTCAAAAAAATCTGCGTTGGCAATAATATTTCCGTCAATTTTTTTAATTCCTTTATTTTTAATTGCTGTTGTCCAGTGAGATAATATTAACGAATCATTACTTCCGAATCTGCCTGAACCAAGCGTAGGATCTCCGCCGCCAATTATAAAAATGTTTCCTTTTAATGTGCTGTCTTTATTTATTTCTCCGTCATATCCAAGGAACGTTTTGAATCTGAAATTTTCACCGAGAATTTTTGTCGCAGCAATTGTTGTGATAACTTTCATTGTTGATGCGGGAATTAATCCTGTATCACTTTTATATTCGCAAATCAAACTGTCGTTGTCGATTTTTTTCAAACAAAAACTCCATTGACTGTTTTTTAAAGCTTTGTCTGTTTTAAAACTGTCTATTGTGAATTTGAGCTTATCTAAAGAAGACAGGGAGTCATTTTTGTTTTGCGAAAATGAGGAGAAAATTATAGAAACAGATATTATGAAAATTATTAACTTTGTTTTCATCATTGCAAAATTAAGCGTTTATAGTTTTTAATTTACATTATTCACAAAAAAAAATTAAGTGATTGTAGTTTGTTGTTAACCTCTTTTTTCTTGTAGCTCGAAGCTTGTGGATTATTGCTATGTTTGTTAAAAATATTTTAAAAGATAAGATTAAAATAAAATTAATCAGATATAAAAAAATGGAAGATTTTAAAAATAAAAAAGTATTAATAACCGGTGGCTCAAGAGGCATTGGAAAAGCGGTTGCAAAGATTTTTGCCGACCTCGGAGCAATTGTTGCGGTTTCATTTAATGTTAATGAAAAAGCTGCAAAGCAAACATTAGGGGAGTTGAGCGGAAATAACCACATAATGGTTAAAGCCGATATCAGTAAGCCTGAAGAATGTGAAAAAATGGTTAATGAAGTTATCGAAAAGTTCGGAAAAATAGATATACTTGTCAATAATGCAGCATTATATTCAAAACATTGTATTGATGAGGTAAATTTTAATGACTGGCAAAATTCGTGGAATGAAACAATTGATTTGAATCTTACCGGAGTAGCAAATGTTTGTTTTCTCGTTGCGCAACATATGATAAAAAGGAAATACGGAAAAATAATAAATATTTCTTCGAGAGGTGCATTCAGGGGCGAACCCGACTATCCTGCATACGGGGCGAGTAAAGCAGGGGTGAATTCATTAAGCCAGTCGCTGGCGTTAAAACTTGCCAAATACAATATTTTTGTCGGAGTTATCGCTCCCGGATTTGTTGATACGGACATGACAACAGAGTTTCTTCATGGCAAGGACAAAGAAAAAATTCTTTCTCAAAGCCCTCTGAATAGAGCCGCAAAACCTGAAGAAATAGCATACGTAGTTTCAATGCTGGCGTCAGATAAGGCAGGATATATGACAGGATGCATAGTTGACGTGAACGGAGCATCGTATTTGAGAACATGATTTTTTTATTGCATTAAATCAATTGAAAACCCTGCAAGGGTTCTGAACCCTTGCAGGGTTTTCAAAATAAAACTAAATTTATTTTAATGGAAATCAAATCAAAAATAATTCTAAAAAAGAAAAAAGAAGAATCGCTGCTGCGATTTCATCCGTGGGTGTTTTCGGGTGCCGTTAAAAACATTGAAGGAAGTCCGGCAAATGGCGATTGGGTGAATATATACAGTGCCAAGGATAAATTTCTCGGCGCAGGACATTATCAGAATAAAGGTTCGATATCTGTCAGAATAATGTCGTTTGAAGAATGTGTTCCCGATATTGAATTCTGGAAAAGGAAATTATCTGATGCTTATAAATACAGAAAAGAAATAAATTTACCTTCTGCTGAAACAAATTCGTATCGCCTGATTTATGGCGAGGGAGACGGATTGCCGGGTCTGATAATTGATATTTACGATAAAACAGCAGTTATTCAGGCACATTCTGCAGGAGTTCAGAATGACAGGAAAATAATTGCCGAAGCTTTATTGGAAGTAATAGGAGAAAAAATAAATTCCGTTTATTTCAAAAGCGAATCGTCAGGAAACAGCATAAATGAATATTTACATGGTAACACGGAATCACCCTCAATAATTACAGAAAATTCCAATAAATTTTATGTTGATTGGATTAACGGGCAAAAGACGGGCTTTTTCATTGACCAGAGAGAAAACAGAAAACTCCTTTCAGAATATTCAAATGAGAAAAAAGTTTTGAATACATTTTGTTATACGGGCGGATTTTCGGTTTATGCAATAAAAGCCGAAGCCAATCTTGTTCATTCTGTTGATTCTTCAAAATCGGCAGTTGAACTTACAAATAAAAACATAGAATTAAATTTTCCTAATTATAAAAATCATGAAGCATTTACTGCTGATGTATTTGAATTTCTGGAAGAAAATAAAAATAAATACAATCTTATTATCCTTGACCCTCCTGCATTTGCAAAACATAAAGATGCAAGACATAATGCAATAAGAGGATACCAGCGGCTTAATACATTGGCAATAAAAAATATTGAAAAAGGCGGAATTATTTTTACTTTTTCGTGTTCGCAGGTTATTTCAAGAGAAATGTTTTACAGAACAATAATGTCGGCTTCGATAATTGCAAAAAGAAAAGTTAAGGTTTTGCATCATCTTTCCCAGGCACCCGACCATCCTGTTTCTGTATATCATCCAGAAGGGGAATATTTGAAAGGCGTGGTTTTATATATCGAATAATGAATATCGAATATCGAACACCGAATAACGAAGTAAAAAATCACTTCAAAATTCGACATTCGAAATTCGATGTTCGATATTTATTTTTTTATTTTGCCAACGCTACAGCTCTTGTTTCGCGGATGACAGTGATTTTTATTTGTCCCGGATATGTCATTTCGCTTTGTATTTTTTGCGACAGATCATATGCAAGCTGTGTTGCTTCGGCATCGGAAACTTTGTCGCTGCCTACAAGAACTCTAAGTTCTCTTCCTGCCTGAATTGCATAAGTTGAAACAACGCCGGGGTATGAAAGAGCAATTGCCTCGAGGTCTTTTAATCTCTTTATGTATGATTCAACAACTTCACGTCTTGCTCCCGGACGTGCACCTGAAATAGCATCACAAACCTGTATTATCGGTGATATCATTGTATCCATTTCAACTTCATCGTGGTGAGCACCGATAGCGTTGCAAATTTCAGGACGTTCCTTGAATTTTTCGGCAAGCTTCATACCCGAAATGGCATGCGGAAGTTCAGTTTCACCTTCTGCAACTTTTCCTATATCATGCAGTAATCCTGCTCTTTTGGCATATTTTACATTTAATCCGAGCTCAGATGCCATTGTAGCACAAAGATTGGCAACTTCGCGAGAGTGCTGTAATAAGTTTTGTCCGTATGAAGAACGGTATTTCATTTTGCCTATCAATCTTACAAGCTCATGATGCAATCCATGAATACCAAAGTCGATGGTTGTTTGCTTTCCTATTTCTATGATTTCAACTTCAAGTTGCTTTTTTACTTTTGCAACTACTTCTTCGATTCTTGCAGGATGTATTCTGCCGTCAGCAACAAGTTTATGCAAAGCCATACGTGCAGTTTCGCGTTTTAACGGGTCAAAACATGAAAGAATAATTGCTTCGGGAGTATCATCAACAATTATTTCAACACCGGTAGCTGCTTCCAGAGCCCTTATGTTTCTTCCTTCCCTGCCTATGATTCTTCCTTTCATCTCATCATTCTCGATATTGAAAACGGTAACGGCATTTTCAATTGCATATTCCGAAGCCGTGCGCTGAATAGTTTCGATAACTATTTTTTTTGCCTCAAGGCTTGCCGTTTGTTTTGACTCTTCAATAGTATCTTTTATGTATGACATTGCTTCGGTTTTTGCTTCGCCCCTCAATGATTCTACAAGTTGTTCCTTTGCTTCTTTTGCCGATAATCCTGAAATTACTTCCAGCTGCTCGACATGCATTTTATGTGTTTTTTCAAGGTCTGCCTGCTTTTTACTGATTATCTCAAGCTGATTTGTCATGTTTTCTTTTATTATGGTCAACTCTTTCTGCTTTCTCTGCATTTCTTCCATTCGCTGAGAATAAGACGACTCCCTTTGTTTTAAACGATTTTCGGCAGAAGCAATACTGCTGTTTTTTTCGTTCACCATTTTTTCATGCTCCGCTTTCAGTTGGAGAAACTTTTCTTTTGCCTGTAGTAATCTTTCTTTTTTTGTTAACTCGCCTTGTTCCTGAGCGTCTTTTAATATTCTTTTAGCTTTCTTTTCTATGTTTTTTCTTAAAACAAAACCTGCAATAAAAGCACCAACAAGTAATCCGGCGGCTCCTGCTATAATTGTTATCGGTTCCATAATCCTGTTTTTTTTAATGTTAATAATTAATTCATTAAAATAAAAAATCCCACATTATTTAATACAAACATTCACTTTTACCTATAAAACTCAGGTAAATTTGTAAGAATTAATGCGGGACTTGCAATATTAAACTGCCAAAGAACTCGACGCTTCTTTTAAACAATCTGTTACTGAACTATCAATTTCACTTATTATTTGTAAAACTTTACTTTCGCTTTCCTGTTTGCTCTTTTCGACTTCAAGCTTATTTGACGAAAAATCCAATGCTACCATTGCCAGCAAATCTTGTTTATCCTTGTAAAAATAAGCCTGCGAATATTCACTTATTTTTTTGTTTATAAGCTTTGCCGATTGCCTTACAATTTCTTCTTCACTTTTTTCTATTTTTAACTTGTAAGGCCTGTCTGCTATTGTTACCGTTATTGTTAGTTCTCCCATTCGGGTTTATTCAGGTCAATTTAATTGTTTAAAAGAGTCACACATTTGTCAATTTCCCGCACTATTTCATTTATCTTTTTCTTGACTTCAACATTTTCCGACCCAGAAAATGTTTTAGCAACTTTTATGATTTTATTCTCTTCCTGTATTTTTTTTAATTGTGTTTGTAAATTTTCAATTTTTTTTAATAATTCTACTTTTTCGTTTATTAATTTTTTGTTTAATTCGCTGGTTGATTTCTGCAAATATAACAATTTTTTTATCTTGCAGCTGAGATTTTCTATTTCATTTGCTAAATCATTCATAATCAATGGTAAAAAATAATTTACAAATATAGCTTTTAAAAAATTTTAATACAATACTCTTCTTTGAAATATTCTTATTATTATAGTTAAATATTTGATAATGAATACAAAAACTTATTAACATTGACCGAGGAATTTTTACACTATATCTGGAAATACAGATTATTTAATCAGACAGATCTTCTGTCTTCAAATGGAGAAAGAATTGTTATTCAGAAGGTTGGCGAATACAACTCCGATTCCGGTCCCGACTTTTTTAATGCTAAAATTAAAATAGGTAAAACAACCTGGGCGGGAAATGTCGAAATTCACCTCGATTCTTCTTCCTGGAAAAAACATAATCACAATAAAGATAATGCTTATAACAATCTGATTTTACACGTTGTACATAACAACGACAAAGATAATTTCCGGAAAAATGGTGAACTTATACCAACCCTCGAACTGAAAAATCGTATTGATGAAGGTATTTATAATAAGTATATTGCTTTGAAAAACAGTATTTTGTGGGTGCCATGCCAGAATTCAATTGCCTCTGTTGACAGTTTCACTTTAAATAATTGGCTCGAACGTTTATTAATTGAACGGCTGGAAAGAAAAACCGATGCAATTTTTAATTCTTT
>JAQUPB010000123.1 GCA_029004185.1 Bacteroidales bacterium
TTTAACCGGCAAGGCGCAGAGACGCAAAGACATTATAAAATTCAGCAATATTATTGCACAATCAATTTCCCATTCCCAATCATTTCATCATTGTTGAAGATACTAAAAAAATAAATTCCGTTTTTTAAATCTCCCTTTTCAACAATTGTTTCATGATTGTTTATTGAAACACTTTTCATTTCTTTCCCGCAAACATCATAAATTTTCATGTTTGCATTTTTAAGCTTTGTTCCTGATGAAACCGCAACCGTGAAGTTTGTCGTTAATGGATTGGGATAAATTTTAATTATATTTTCAATTGGCGCATTATTTTTTACTTCTGTGATAGTACAGCTATCAATGGCATACTTTGTAATATAAGCCATCTGCGGCTCATCATTGCCGCCATTGTCAATTGGGTTAAGTCCCAGCAGACTATGCGTATGCCACCATGCCGGGTCACCCGGACTGTAAAAACAATACTGCCAGCAGGTTCCCGATACGCTGTTTGAATGAAGCGCGTTTAAAAAATTATCGAGCAAAACAAGCCACCTTGCATCATTGTCGGGAACACCAAATTCACCGACAAAACCTTTTGCACCTTTTTGCTGCAGCCAGGTAAGAAACGGCTGCACCCTTGTAACACCGCTTGTCGGAGAAGCACCCACCTGGTCGTATGTTTGTGTATACTGACCGCTCCCATTATCAAAATACTGATGAGCTTCATATACGAGTTTGTTGTATGCATCATTAATATTGAGGTTATTGTTGTATGTTATCCAGTTTTCGGCGCTTGCCCATTGATTACCTTCAACATAAATTGTAGTATTTGTATCAACCGAACGTATGCCGTTCACAGCTGCCTGAGCGGCAGTAGGCCACACATTTGCATTTGGCATGTCGAATGGTTCGTTCATGATATCATATCCTGCGGTGCCACTGCATCCTTTTATTTCTGTTGCAAGTTTGGTCCAGAAATCCTGGTAGGCAGAATATGGTACAGCTGTTGATCCAATGATTTGCACATTTGCGCCGTCATAAGTCCAGGTGCTGCCTTCGCCCCTGAAATCTATTGCACCACCGGTTGTTTTAACAGGCATATTCCCTGCTCCAAGCACTGCTGAAAAAGACGGGGCTGTTATATTGATTTTCGCAAGATAAAGGTTGCGGTCTTCGGCACCAACTGTTCCGTCATTGGTAAATGCAACGGCTATAGTATGATTTCCTGCAGTAAGTGCAACGGGGAAAGAATAATTATTATAACCGGTAGAATTTACTGTTGCCGAACCCTGAGACAAACCGTCAATTCTGAATTCCATGTTCGGCCAGATGCCACCCGCAACACTTCCTCTTGCCTGAACGGTAAAGGTGTATGTGTTTGCTGAAGGAAATGCAAGAGGACTTTCCACATATCCGTTCGACCAAAGGTTCCAGCCTGTCATCTGTGCCCACACAGCATCGTAGCGGGCGTAATTATGCACATCAACGATTACTTTCAAACTGCGTGCTCCGGCGGCATCAAGAAATGTTTTAATACCGGCAACCTGATTTGCATCCAAAGGACCGTTGAGGTCGGGTTGAAATTTCTCCCACGAAACAGGCAGACGAATCAACGTAATATTTTTGCTTTTTGCATAGTTGAGATCGTTTGTATCGGGAAAATTCTCCCACGAATATTCACCTCCCGACATATTGACTCCGGTATGACCGCATTCTCCTGAGGTTTGAGCTACACATATTACCGAGTACACCAAAAAGCTCATCAAAAATAATATTGTTCTCATAATTTATTTCAGATTAAATAATATGTTATGTTGTAAAATTAAAAAAATAAAAATAATAAGCCACAGATTCACAGATTTATTGTTTTTCAAAATAATCTGTGAATCTGTGGCTTATTTTGGACTTTATTAACAGACTTCTACAACAAAAAAAGCCGTCAATTTTCACTGACAGCTTTTATAACAGATTTACTTTTTTATTCGCCCGGTTTAATTGATTCAACAGGACAAACATCAGCACAAGCACCGCAATCTGTGCATTTATCAGGGTCAATTTTGTAAATATCACCTTCTGAAATAGCTTCAACGGGACATTCAGCTATACATGTTCCGCAAGCTGTACAATCTTCTGTTATTATGTATGCCATAATTAATTATTTTTTATGAATACTAATGTTAAATTTCATTGCAAAAGTATTTTATTTTATTATAAACAACAAAGTATTTATTAAAAAGTTTTCAAATTATATGAGTCAATGATTTATACTGATTTATAATCAGGATAATACTGAACTTATATTCAAATTTAAAAACCATGTATCGCATTATCAATTTTTTTATTTATTTTTACAATCTTCAAAAGTGAATTTTATTTATTAATCTTACTTAAAAAAATTATATGAGCGCAATAGTAAATATCTCGGCACGTCAGATTCTTGATTCAAGGGGAAATCCCACAGTTGAAGTTGATGTTGTTACCGACGGTGGTGTTTTGGGCAGGGCAGCCGTACCATCAGGTGCATCCACCGGTTCACATGAAGCAGTTGAACTGAGAGATAACGATAAAAAATGCTACATGGGAAAAGGCGTTATGAAAGCCGTTCAGAATGTCAACAAAGTTATAAACGAAGAGTTAAAAGGATTTTATGTTACAGACCAGAACGGCATTGATGACAGGATGATTGAGCTTGACGGAACTCCCAACAAATCAAAACTCGGAGCAAATGCAATGCTTGGTGTTTCTCTTGCTGCTGCCAATGCTGCGGCACAGGTTACAGGTCTTCCTCTGTTCAAGTATATAGGTGGTGTTAATGCAAATTTACTGCCTGTTCCAATGATGAATATTATGAACGGCGGCTCACACGCCGACAACGGAATAGATTTCCAGGAATTTATGATCATGCCTGCAGGTGCTGTTAGTTTCAGCGAAGCTTTGAGAATGGGAGCTGAAGTTTTTCATAATCTCAAAATCGTTTTGAAGAAAAAAGGCCTGTCAACAAATGTAGGCGATGAGGGCGGCTATGCTCCCAATTTACCAAATAATGAAGAAGCCATAAAAGTAATCCTGAAAGCAATTGAAGCCGCAGGTTACAAACCCGGCATAGACATTTGTATTGCCCTCGACCCGGCAGCATCTGAATTTTATTTACCTGAAGAAAAAGTTTATCATCTGCATAAATCATCAGGCGACAAACTCAAATCATCGGAAATGGTGAGCTTCTGGAAAGAATGGGTTAACAAATATCCGATAATTTCAATTGAAGACGGACTGGCTGAAGACGACTGGGACGGATGGAAATTAATGACTAAAACCCTCGGCGAAAAAATACAACTCGTTGGTGACGATTTGTTTGTTACAAATACCGAACGCCTGCAGAAAGGCATTGACAGCGATGTTGCAAATTCAATTCTGATAAAAGTAAACCAGATAGGAACTTTAACAGAAACCATAAATGCAGTTCAGCTTGCAACTCAAAATGGGTATACAAGTGTAATAAGCCACCGTTCGGGCGAAACCGAAGATACAACTATTGCCGACTTATCGGTTGCTTTAAGAACAGGACAAATCAAAACCGGCTCCGCTTCACGCACCGACAGGATTTGCAAATACAACCAGCTTTTAAGGATTGAGGAAATGCTCGCCGATTCAGCAGAATTCTTGGGAAAGAAGTTGAAGTATTATAACAAAAAATAGTTTGAAAGTTGTAAAGTTATAAAGTTTGTAAGGTTAGAAGACGGGAGAACTTTACAAACTTTATGAACCTTATAAACTTTGTAACTTTTCAAACATTAAACCTTATATTAAGAATATCGCCATCGTCAACGATATAAGTTTTTCCTTCAATGGATAATTTTCCTTTTTCTTTGCAGGCAACTTCAGAACCTAATTCAACAAAATCGGCATATTTCATGACTTCCGCACGGATAAATCCTCTTTCTAAATCGCTGTGGATAACGCCTGCAGATTGCTGTGCATTCATTCCTTCTTTTATTGTCCACGCATGCGCTTCTTTCGGTCCTGCCGTAAAAAAAGTTTTTAATTTCAATAATTTATATGCCGAACGTACAAGCTTATTCACGCTCGGTTCGGTTAATCCAACATCTTTTAAAAATGCAAGCCGGTCATCAGGATTATCAAGCTCCGCAATTTCCGATTCCAGAGCGCCAGCAATAACAAGCATTTCCGCATCTTCATTTTTTATTGATTCTTCAAATTTCTTCACATATTCATTTCCGTTAACAGCAGAATCCGCATCAACATTGCAAACATACAACACAGGTTTTTCTGTCAGCAAACATAAATCTTTTACGGTTTTTTTATCTTCTTCGCTCACATTAATAGTTCTTACATTCTGAAAAGATTCAATATGGTTTTTATATTGTTTTAATATATCTGCGGTTTTCTTTGCATCTTTATCGCCGGTTGCAGCAAGCTTTTCAACTTTCTGCAGTTTTTTTTCAACCTGTTCTAGATCCTTAACTTGAAGCTCGAAGTCAATAATTTCCTTATCTCTTACGGGGTCAATCGAGCCTTCTACATGAGCAAGGTTTGCATCATCGAAGCAGCGCAAAACATGAATTACGGCATCTGTCTGGCGGATGTCGCCAAGAAAGGCATTACCAATGCCTTCGCCTTTGCTTGCACCTTTTGCGAGTCCCGGTATGTCAACGATTTCAATTGTTGCAGGAACAACTTTTGCCGCTTTCACCATTTTTTCAAGAACAAACAATCTGTCATCAGGAACCGCAACAATTCCCATGTTCGACTTATTTGTGCTGAATGCAAAATTTGTTGCCTGCGCTTTTGTATTTGAAATGCAATTGAAAATTGTAGTTTTTCCAACATTTGTTAATCCTATAATTCCACATTTTAAAGGCATAATATTAACAGGTTGTTATAATTTATTGCAAAGATAGTACTTTCCACATAAAACTTTTTAATAACAATGTGGTTTAAATTAAAAATATTATCGGGAAATAACTGTCAAAAATAAGGTAATAATGTTAAAGAGTGGAAAGTTTATTTTTTCTACTAAGGTTGAAAGAAATAAAATAAGGTTAAAAAATAAATTATTTCTTTTCGCATTTTGTTTTGGTTTAACACACACCCCTGTTGTCCCCTCTCAAGAGTGGACGCCATCGCACTTGCCTCGCTTTTTGTATTCCTGAAATCATTAAAGTACTGTCCAGATTCCTCTTCTTGAGAGGAGGTTAGGAGGTGTGTCCTTTTTTATTCCTTCAAAAACCTTCCTACACTTACTCCATTTTCGTTCACAACTTTTACAAAATAAATCCCGCATGGTAAATCTCTAACATCAATTTCAGTTCTGCTTTTAGTCACTTGCTGCTTTATTAGTTCCGCTCCGCTTATGTTGTATATTGTAATTGTATTTTGTTTTGTTATTTGAGGGAGTTCTATTGTTATTTTAGTGTTTGCGGGATTGGGATAAACAATAAAATCCATATTGTTTTCCTTATTACTTATTTCTTTTATCCCAACGCTTCTAAAAATACTGTGAGTTGTATTTGTTGAAATCGAAGCATTATAATCAAAATATATAAAAGCAGTATTTGTTATATCAGTACCTTTTGGTAAATTGCCTTTAATATTAATAGTATATTTTATAAAACCATTGCTTCCTTTATCATTAATGCTTTTTGGTGGGAGTTTTATATTAATAAATTTCATAAAAACAATATTATTTATAATATTTATTGTTGGCTCAAAACTGCATGCTCCGAACCTGATAGAATTAATATCAAGCCACTCGCTGATTGTATCTCTTATTACAACATTAAAAGCAGTATCGCTTCCTATATTCTGAAACTGAATAAGAAACGTTAATGTTGAATCATTTGGTCTAATAATAGTATCAGGCAGTACCGATTTGCAATTTGGGTCATATGGTCCTACGACCTCAGAAATTAAGCTATCAATATTATCTAATGGGGTGGTATCGTTTTTCAATGGTTCTGCAATTGCAAACATATTTTGCAGTTTTGTTCCTCCGATCAAATTAGTATCAACATACATATAAAAGTCATATCTTTTGAATTCACCTATTTCAAGTTTTGTAAAATTCCACACGACTTTATTACTGGAAATTGTATCATATAAAGGGTTCGAACCAATCAATTTTAATAAGCCATCATACAACAAAACAACCCTGCCATCTGTTAATTTAGTTCCCCGGTTAGATAAAAGAATTGAGAGGGCAACTGTATCTCCAGATCTAAGTCTTCCACTGCCTATACTTATATTCAAATCCTGTATGTCAGGCAACATATATGTTCCTATAAAATTATTTATTGATGTGTCAGTTGGATTATTTAAATTGATAATTATATCAGAACATTTATTCCAGTATTTTTGGGAAATTAAGTTTAATGTGTATTTTCCCGAATCAGTATAAAAAGAAAAATTTCCGTTTATATTTGAGAATGAATATTCAATATTTTTTCCTGTTAGTTTCACTATCTTTTTTTGTATGCCCTTTTCAGCCGAATCCAAACTACAATTATTGTTATCATCAAAGAATATTTTCCCCTTTATTGAGGGATTTATTGCGCCTTCGCAGCTTCCACTGCAATATTTCATGTATAAAGTGTATGCATTTCCACCCCACTGACTCGGAGAAGAAATACCAAAAACATACAGGTTTTTATTATTATCAACATATAAATTGTTCCATTCTTCGTTATTATTAATTGAAGTATTATATATATCTTGCCAAAGAATATTCCCAAGAGTATCAATTTGTGCTATAAATGCATCTGCTTTTGTTAAATCATTATAAGTGCAACCGGAAATATAAATCGAACCATCTTTATTACAAATAACACATTCACCTATGTTTGCTCCGCTACTAGATGAACCTTTAATTGTCTTTTCTAACAGTTTATTTCCATTTTTATCATATTTCAAAAGTAAAAAGTCACCAGTCCAAACAGGACTTGAGACCGAATTAGTTTCTCCAACAACATATATATTATTGTCTTTGTCTATGTCGATTCCGGTCAAATAATCTCCAGCATTTAATATTCCATTATATATTACTGACCATAATTGTGTTCCATCTCTTTGAAATTTCATTATGTTTATATCCTGATTTCTTGAGGGCCCGGCAATAATTAAATTACTGTCGTTGTCAAATCGCAATTGACTTAAATAACTATAAACTGCTGTTGCTTTATTCCATAATTCTACTCCATTATCAGAGTATTTGATGATACGATTTTCTGCCTGAGCATATATGTTTTTTTCTTTATCAAAAATAATTTTATATCCATAAGTGTAATTACTATCTGGTTTGTGCAATATTTCGTTTCCCAAACTGTCAAATTTATTAATACAAATGTAATCAGCACTATTAAGTTCATCATCACCATAAAAATAAATATTATTGTTCTCATCAATCTGAATATCTTGAGTTATAAAATAATATTTAAAATTTACTTTAAACAACTCATTTCCATTTTTATCATATTTTATATAAAAACTCGAATAATCATAACCTGAAGAAAATGTTGCATAAAGATTATCATATTTATCCGCTTTTATTTTTTTTATTGTTCCGACATAATAAGTATCAAATGTCTTTTTCCATATCAAATATCCATTGAGATCATATTTTAATATTGCGCACAAAGAACCTAATCCATTATAGGCAGGAAAAACAGCCAAATATAAATATTCTGAAGTATAAGATAATGAAGCAATATGATTATACTGGCTAATTTCATTATGAGATAAATCGTGAAACCAGCTTCTTTGATACTGAGAAAAAGCCAAAGAATTTAAAGCGAATAATATAGCAAGTAAGAAAGTTTTTTTTCTCATAAACATAAAATGTTTTTTATGATACTTTCATTATCTTCGGGTATATGCATTTGGAATTAATTTGCGAATAACTTTTACCTTTTAAGCAAATTTGTATTTTTTTTCTTTAATATTTTAATAAAGATTCTATGTGTATAGACAATAAAAATACAAAATAAGTTGCACTTTTATAAGTAAATAATATAAGTTAATAGAAATTTATATGGGTTCGTTCTATATAATTGTGCTTTTTAACTGAAAACTATAGACTGTAAACTGAAAACTTTTTTCTATTCCAAAAAAAATATTATCTTTGCAGCCCCCAATTAAAGATAACATAGTATTAACCCCTTCCGTAAGTTTGATTTCAGGGGAAAAATCAGGTGAGCGGAATACAAATTTTAATAACAATGACAGATGATGAGAAAGATACAGAAAATAGCGAAATTACCAACCAACTAAAAGCTGAAGAAACAGCAGAAGAAACACAAACCACAACTTCAACAACCGAACCACCCGCCAATTTCGACTGGGACTTACTGGGAAAGAAACAACAAAGTTACTCTGAAGAAGAAAGAGCAAAGTACGAAGCCATGTATGAAGAAACCATGCATAAAGTGGGCTTGCATGAAATTCTTGACGGCGTTATTGTTGCAATGAACAACAGGGAAGTAGTGGTAAACATTGGTTACAAATCCGACGGCATAATATCACTTTCGGAAGTGAAGCATAATCCCGACCTGAAAATCGGCGACACAATTGAAGTTTATGTAGAATCGATGGAAGACGTGAGCGGACAGCTTGTTCTTTCACATAAAAAAGCAAGAGCATTAAAATCATGGGAAAGAGTAAATAAAGCTCTTGAAGATAATGAAATCATAACCGGATACGTTAAATGCAGAACCAAAGGCGGTTTGATTGTGGATGTTTTCGGAATCGAAGCATTTTTACCCGGCTCACAGATAGACGTAAAACCAATCCGCGACTATGATGTATTTGTTGGAAAGAACATGGAATTCAAAGTTGTGAAGATAAACAATGAATTTAAAAATGTTGTGGTATCACACAAAGCACTGATTGAAGCCGAACTCGAACAGCAGAAAGCTGAAATAATTGCAAAACTCGAAAAAGGACAGATACTTGAAGGTACTGTTAAAAACATAACATCATACGGAGTGTTTATTGACCTTGGTGGTGTTGACGGACTAATACACATTACCGATTTATCATGGGGAAGAATTAATCACCCTGAAGAAATCGTAAAACTCGATGAAAAAATAAATGTTGTTATACTTGATTTTGATGAAGCAAAGAAACGAATTGCACTTGGCTTGAAACAATTACAGCCGCATCCGTGGGATTCGCTTGATGCAAACCTCAAAATAGGCGATAAGACAAAAGGCAGAGTGGTTGTCATTGCCGATTACGGCGCATTTATTGAACTCATTCCGGGCGTTGAAGGATTAATTCACGTATCCGAAATGTCGTGGTCACAGCACTTACGAAGCGCACAGGAATTCATTAAAATAGGCGATGAAGTTGAAGCCGTTATTCTAACCCTCGACAGAGAAGAAAGAAAAATGTCACTTGGACTGAAACAACTTAAACCAGACCCATGGACAAACA
>JAQUPB010000124.1 GCA_029004185.1 Bacteroidales bacterium
TTATGCATCCTGCTCCGCTTTTGTAAGGTACGTTGTCGGTATGTCCCTCAACCATGACATTAATATCCTGACTTGTTTCAAGGACTTTTGCGAGTTTTTTCAGGGCATCGGCGCCTTTTTCGTCAACCACAGTGCTTCCTGTAGCAAACAGCAAACTTTCCTCGAGTGAAACATAAACTTTTCCGTTTTTCATGTTTACAGTTAGTCCTTTTCCTTCAAATCCGAGCAAAGCAGCAGAAACTTTATCTTTTAATGCCTTTACAACAGAATCTTTTTTATCAAGTATGCTTTGAAGTTCGTTGAGTTTCTTTTCTTTTGTCTGAAGGTCGTTCTGGAGGTCGCTGAGCTTTTTCGAAAGTTCGTCAAGACTTATTTTTTTTGCATCAAGGTCGGCAGCTAATTTTTTGAGTTCATCTTCCTTTTTTTGTAAATCAAGCTGAGTGCTTTGCAATTTGATTGCAAGTTTTTCGGTCTCGGAAACATTCCCGGCAAGCAACTGCTGGTTTTTCTGCAAAAGCAATTCATAGGTTTTATTAAGCTGGTCGTAATTTGAAGTTAATTTCCGAAGTGAAATGCCCATTATGGTTGTGTCTCTTTCAATAGAGTTGAGGTCTTTTTGGAGAGTTGTATTCTGCGCTTTTATCTCATCATATTTTGCAGTTAAGTTCTGAATGTCAGATTTCATTTTTGCATTTTCTTCTTCGCACTTTTCATTTTTCTTCTTCAAATCCTGAAACTGACGCATTGGAATGCAAGAAGCGAAGAATAAAACCATTGCAATTAACGAAATGTATGTTGCTGCTTTTTTCATAATTTTTAATTTTTAATATTATTGTCAAAATTATAAATTAACTAACGAATAAGATTTAATTGTGAAGAAGTTGTGAATAAATACTTTTAGCAAAGAAAAATAAAAAAGCCACAGATTATTCGCTTGTTTTCTTTTTTCTGATATATTCAAATAAAGAGTTCTGAAAAGCAGAAGTAAGAGGTAAGAAGTAAGAGGTAGGATGTAGGATGTATGAAGCAAGAAGCCTGTTTGGCCGCAATCAGATGTCTTTCTTAAAAGAAATCCTTTGGACTGGCATCAAACTAATACTAAAAAATCAACTGCAGAAATCCCAAAGCTATATTTTTCATACATCATACATCCTACATCATACCTCATTCTGTGAATCTGTGGCGGATTTTTTATCCATAAATAATTTGTTTTTTTACATTAATTCCAAAATTTTATTTAGGTTTGCGATGATTTATAATTTAATTTTTAATAAAGATGGCACACACCGAAACAAATACCAACCTAAGCCCTGAAGAAACAAAATTTAATGAATACATTACCAGGGGTGAAGATTTCTGCAAAATTGAAATATACCGCAATGCCAAAGAATGGTTTCAGAAAGCACTTGAAATGAATATCAACAATATTTTGGTAAAGGAAAAAATTGATATTTGTGATAAGAAAATAAAGAAGGAAAAGAAAATAATATATACAATAGTTGCTGCTGCTATACTGATTATTGCCATTGTGATAGGGTTGAAAGTAAACTGACCGGTATAACTAACAAACTTTTTGATAACTCAGTTGTGAGTTACGAGCTACGAGAAAAACAGGGATTAACAACAAACGACAAACCACAAACGGTTTATTTTTTTTAGAAACTATTGAGTATTTCCTGCTTTTTCTGTTCGTATTCCTGCTGTGTTATAAGACCCGATTCCTTTAATTTGTAAAGTTTCTCGAGTTTCATTGAGTGAAGTTCTATTTCACCTGCCTTTTCGTTGCTTTGAGGAGATAAACTAATTGAAGGTACATTTTCTTTTTCTGAAATAAATTCTTTTTGCTGAAGCTCTTCCGAATATTTTTTTGCTATTTGCTTTTCTATTTCGTACTGTTCTCTGTATTTGAGCGATTTTCTTCGGGAAATAAAGAAAAATATAAGAGAAATTATTGCAAGTCCTATTACTGCTGCCGCAACTATTATCAGGTAAATAATCCAGTTCCGCTTTTTATTTATGTCATTTTTCAGTATGGAATTCTCTTTTGAAATACCTTCAATTATTGAGCTGTCGGTTTTTATTTTTTGCATATCATCTGAGTATAAATCAATGATATCATTGTCCTGCGCAATAACTTCATCCATTTTGTCTATCAGGTTTTGCATTTTTGTGTGGCTCGAATCACTTCTAACCTGCTTTTCTGCTGTTTGGTAACTGCTGTAAGCAGTGTCCCTTTGTTTTATCAGATATTCAGGCGAAGACTGAGCAAATAAAACGCTTAGTGGGTAAAATAATATCAGCAAAAGAATAAATGGTTTTTTCATAAAAACGTATTTTTTAAAATAATTTATGTAAAGTTACTCTATTGACAAACACAAAAGCAAGGCAGTTAATAAAAAGTTAAATATTAATAAGGACTTTCAGATGTAATTTTTTAAAAAAATGGAATATTTTATGTAAGTTTGAAAAAAAATAAATTATGGAAGAAAATAAAAACACACGGGAAATAGATTTAATAGAAATACTGGCGTTTATGGTTGACAGAATTAAAAAACGCAAAATTTTTATTGTTGTCTTTGTAATATTGGTTTGTGCTTTTGGCGCATACAAAACAAGCAAAATGACAGACACCTATCAGGTCAGGTCGCTATGTCATAAGAATTTAATCGGCAATGACCTCATGGTAAGCATGGTTTTTTCTTTTCAGGACAATATTATTTACGGACAGTCTGATGATCTGGCAAAAGCGTTGAACCTGCCTGTTAATGCCGTTAGCGGCCTGAACCTGATAAAAGCAGACACTTTCAGGAATTCTGATTATGTTATTTTGAAAGTAATGGGTTCCGATTTAAACAGCCTGAAAATAGTTAAGAATGCAGTATATGTATATTTTAATGATGCGTTGAAAAATGAAATTGACCTGCGGATAAAACAGGATAAATACTTTTTGAGTGAAATACAAAAAAGCATTTCGGAAATAAACAATATCAGAAAACTCAAGAATACTGAAATTAATATTGATGATAAAGGAAAAATAAATCAGCCGTCATTGCTGAATGAGTATTTTGAATTAAATAAAAAGAAAAGCGAAATAGAAAAAGAAATACAGAATCTCGAAAAAGATGGAGTGGCAAGCGAAGTAAGATGTTCTGATAAAACAATTCCTCATGCGGGCTTTATAAGAACTCTTCTGAAGTATTTTATAGTTTCGGTTTTAATGGGCTGTTTTATTGTGATAGCTTTAGACCTTATAATATTAATTGACAAAAAACTCAAAGAAGTTCTGAAAAAATAGTTTTCTGAAAAACAATATCGGCATAACGCAGACTGTAAAACCGGCTTTTATAAAGTTATAATCTTTTTGAAATTATAAAATATTAATAATAACGTTTAAGTTATTTATGCGAATCAAGGGTTAAAAATATTATTGCCACAAACCCGCCTGCCGGCAGGCAGGGGCACTAAGACACTAAGGTTCACTAAGTTTCATTGGCTGCTGATTTGTGTTTTTCTTTGTGAAACTTAGAGTCCTTGTGTCTTGGTGGCTATTTTTAAAAGATTTAGAAAATTCAACCCTCGATTCACATTATTTATATTTAAATAACCAGGAGTAAATGTATACACTTACAGAAAGGACATATAAATTACTAAGTATTTTTGCTTTGCTTATTATAAGCATTTATCTTTTTTTTATTTATGTGCCTTTTTTGTATGAAAATTACGTTGGCATAGGCTTTGAATATAATTATAGTTTCGTAAAAACTTTTCTCTCACTCATTCTTTTGCTGTCATCATTTTTTGTGCTTTTTTATTTTAAGACATCTTCGTTTGCTTTTACATTATCGGTTTTCATAAAACTGCTCTTCCTTATTCCTTCGCTTGTTTTATATTCCAATATGAATGACAACCTGCTTATCCCGTTGTCAGTATATTTTTTTGACATACTAACTGTCCTGTTCTGCACATTCGATTTTAAAGTTGATTTGCCAAAGGTCAAAGAAAAATACCATGTTCCTTTGCTTATTATTGCGCTATTGCTGATGATATTTCCTTTTATTATGGAATTTGGATTTACATTAAACACAAAACTTTTTTTGCTGGAAGATATTTATAAATCGCGGCTGGAAGTAAGAAGTCAACAAAGCACATCAATGGGATATTTTTTGTTCTGGATTTCAAAAGTGATTGCTCCTGTTCTGTTGATTTATGGTTTAAAAAAGAGAAACATCTTATTAATTGTAGTTTCGGTTTTTTCTCTTTTATATATATATCTGGTGGGAGGAGCACACAGGGCAATATTTTTTTCTGTTTTTGTGATAATATATTTTTACTTCCTTACAAATTACAAAAAAACTCTCGTTTTTCTCTCAGCCCTGATTATCCTGCTTGTTTCAGGGAGAATGTTTAATTTGTATTTAAATAATTACATGATTGAGGATTTGCTTGTGAGGAGAACATTTTTTGACCCCGCTTTGCTCGATGTTAATTATTTTGATTTTTTCAAGAATAATCAAATGCATTTATCGCATAGTATATTTAAATATTTCTTTCATAACCCCTATAATGTTCAGCCTTCATATATAATAGGAAAATTATATTACAACAGTATAGAGAATAATGCGGGAAACGGAATTATAAGCGACGGTTTTATGAATTTCGGGATAGCAGGCATTGTTGTCAGTATTTTTATTTCTTCATTTATTTTGTCTTTCCTGAATTCAATGAAAATTAATTACAGATATATGGGGATCTTCTTTTTGGTTATATATGGTTATAGTTGCATTGGCATACTGACTAATTTGCTTACAGGAGGCTTGTTCCTTACAGTTTTAATCTCTTTGTTTTTACTGAAAGATACTGAAAAAGGATAATTTTTATATAATGGAACTGAATATATTTAAAACAATAAAAAGCAAAAGCGGCGATTCGGAATATACGCGAAACGTTTTGACTCTGATGACGGGGTCTGTTGTTGCTCAGGCAATACCTTTAGCCTTTTCACCGGTATTGTCAAGAATATTTACTCCGAATGATTTTGGTGTTCTTGCATTTTTCATGTCGGTGGTTTCAATTATTGCAACTGTTGTTACCTTAAAATATGAAACAGCCATTATTTTACCCGAAAAGGATGAAGACTCGGCAAATCTGGTTGGATTATCCGTTATCCTGTCTTTTATTATAAGTTTTATAAGTTTAATCGTTGTTGTTGTTTTTAATAAAGCAATAAGTGATTTTTCGGCAGATAATAAAAATGAGATTTCTAAGTGGCTTTATTTTGTTCCTGTTTCAGTGCTTTTTATAGGATTATATAATTCATTAAATTACTGGAGCAACCGTAAATCGCAATATAAAAGACTTGCAGCCAGCAGGATTGTACAATCGGGCAGCATGACCGGATTTCAAATAGGAGTGGGACTATTGAGAAAAAGTGCATTGGGTTTACTTTTCGGTGAAATAGCAGGGAGGGTTTTTTCAACTCTTTATCTTGCAAAAGTTATATGGAAAGAAGATAAGGGAAATATAAAATCAATAAAAAAACAAAAAATGAAAGAGCAGTTTAAAAGATATAAGAGCTTTCCTATTTTCTCTCTTCCTGCCGATATAACAAATGTTGTGAGTAATCAGGTACCGATATTCATGCTTGGAAAATTTTTCGGAGGTACTGTTCTTGGCAGCTATGCATTTATGGATAAAATACTTTCGGCTCCGCTGTCTCTTATAGTGCGTTCAATACTTGATGTATTCAAACAGAGAGCAAGTGAAGATTATGTAAAAAACGGCAATTGTCTGAAGATTTTTTTAAAAACATACAAGGCATTGGTTCTGATAGCTGTTGTTCCAACATTGATTATTTTCTTTATAGCGCCTCCGGCTTTTGATTTTATTTTTGGAAGCAATTGGAGAATGGCCGGTGAATATGCGCGCATTCTTTCTTTGTTGTTTTTCTTCAGATTCACTGTTAGCCCTTTGAGTTATGTTGTATATATTGCCGAAAAACAAAAATATGATTTGATATGGCAATTGTGTTTATTGTTGATTACAATAATTGTTTTTTCAATAGGCGTAATTTATAAAGATGTGAAAATCGGACTAATTCTATTTTCTGTTTCATATTCGTTAATGTATGTTGTGTATTGGTTTATGTCTTATAAATTTGCCAAGGGTAATAATACAAATAGTTAAAATGGTTTGTTGTTTGTGGTTTGTTGTTGAATTCTGATTTTTTCTCGAAGCTGGTGGCTTGTAGCCCGAAGCTATGATGGTAAAGTTTATAAATAAGTTAGGTTAATTACATGTAATTTTCATTAAAAATGAATGATAATAATTATAAAATTTGCAAGAGGTGTATAATGGATACAAGCGATCCTGAAATCGTTTTCGACGAAAATGGTTTTTGCAATCATTGTAATAATGCCTTAAAAGATGCTAAAACAGTTTGGTTCCCGAATGAAGAAGGTGAAAAAAAATTACATCAGATTGTAGAAAAAATTAAAGCAGAAGGTAAAGGCAAGGATTATGATTGCATATTGGGATTAAGCGGAGGTGTTGATAGTTCCTTTCTTGCATATAAATCAGTTAAATTGGGATTGAGGCCGCTGGTGGTTCATGTTGACTGCGGCTGGAATACCGAATTAGCAGTTAAGAATATTGAAAATATTGTAAAAATCCTTAATCTTGAATTACACACTCATGTTGTTGACTGGGAAGAAATGAAAGATTTGCAGGTTGCATTTCTGAAAGCTAATGTTGCCAATCAGGATATACCGCAAGACCATGCAATCTTTGCCGCCTTATATAAATTTGCCGTTGACAATAATGTTAAATATGTTTTGAACGGAAGTAATTTTGCTACTGAATGCATTCTGCCATCATCATGGGGATACAATGCATTGGATTATAAACACATTAAATCCATTCATAAAAGATTCGGAAAAAATAAATTGAAAAGATATCCGCATGTGACATTTATTAAAAGGTATTTTTATTACACTTATATCAGAAAAATGACAGTCGTGAAAATGTTGAATTATCTGCCTTATTCAAAAGACTACGCAATTGATATAATGGGCAGAGAACTGGACTGGAGATATTATGGAGCCAAGCATCATGAATCAATATTTACGAAATTTTTCCAGACATATTATTTGCCGCACAAATTCGGTTATAATAAAAAAAGAGCTCATTTATCGAGTTTAATAGTTTCCGGTTTGACAGACAGGGAAACCGCAATGAAAGAAATGGAAAAAAATGATGTAAATAATATGGATGAAGATATCGCTTATGTTGCGAAGAAACTTGATATGACTTCCGAAGAGATTAAGGAAATTATTAACCGACCGAAAAAATCATATAAAGATTATCCTTCTAATGAAAAATTATTTAAATTAGGTTTTAAAATAAGAAATTTTTTAAGAATATAGTTTAATGTTAATGAAAAAGGTTTGCCTTATTACATCTGTTCATCCCCGTTATGATATCAGGATTTTTCATAAGGAATGCAAAAGTTTAGCAGGATTTTATGAAGTAAGTCTTATTGTGGCCGATGGAAATGGTGATGAAATTAACGAAAGTATAAATATTTATGATGTTGGTAAATCTACTGGCGGCAGAATTAAAAGAATATTAAATACACCAAAAAAAATATTAAAAAAAGCTTTAGAATTAAATGCAGATGTTTATCACTTTCACGACCCCGAATTGATTCCGGTCGGGTTGAAATTGAAAAGAAAAGGCAAGATTGTTATTTATGATGTTCATGAAGATGCTCCAAAACATGTTTTTTCAAAAGATTATATCCCTGCGCTTTTCAAACCCATTTTTTATTTTATACTTAAATCTATCGAGGCTTATTCTTCCCGTAAATTTGATTTTGTTATTACAGTGACTAAAAGTATAAATGAAAGATTTAAAAAAAATAATTTTAATTCCATTATAATAAATAATTATCCCATAGTTTCTGAATTATATAGTAATAGTGAATGGAAAATTAAACAAAATCAAATCATATATGCCGGCAGTATTTCCAGAATAAGGGGAATAATTGAAGTGATAAAAGCGCTTGACTTAACCGGGAGTTGTCTGAATTTGGCCGGATTATTTGATGGTAATGGATTGCTTGAAATTGCAAAAAAGGAAATGGGTTGGGAAAAAGTTAATTATCTTGGTTTAATTGATAGAACGGAACTTAAAAGGATAATGGAAAAATCAAAAATCGGAATTGTTACTTATCATAATGCTCCCAATCATGTAAATGCGCAGCCGAATAAAATTTTCGAATATATGTCGGCAGGAATACCTGTTATTGCATCAAATTTTCCGCTATGGAAAGAAATTATCGAAGGTAATAATTGCGGAATATGTGTAGACCCGCTTAATTCGAAAGAAATTGCAGACGCTGTAAATTATCTGTTGTCGAATGATAAAATAGCTGAAGAAATGGGAAAAAATGGAAGAAATGCCGTGATAGAAAAATATAATTGGAATATTGAAGAGAAAAAATTAATTGAAATATATAATAAAATAAGAACTACATAATTGCTTTGTAAAACATATATTAATAATTTTATTATGGTATTATCAGGAAAATCATAAAACAACAATGCCCGTAAAGAGTATTTTTAATTATGTTTATAAGGTAAATAAGGATGTTTCGAGCAATTATAATCCCAAATCCGAACAAGAGGAAGATTTTTTTTGCGACAAGCTGAATCCGTTAGCTGAATTCGCATACAGGTTTAATGCATACAGCAAACTGCTCATTCAACAAATAAAAAAAGGTATTCCTTTATTTGAAATTATTCGATACAGATTTCCATTTTTATTGCCAGATAATCAAAGACCGGCAATGCTTTCTATTGAGTTTACAAATACTTGTAATTTAAAATGCAAATATTGCGCTAACAGATTAAATGTTTTGAAAAAAGGATATATGTCTTCCGATATATTTTCAAAAATAATTTATGAATTGAATGAAAAAAAAGTAAACAGGATACATATTGTCGGAAATGGCGAGCAAACATTGCATCCTGATTTCTTTAATTACATATCTGAACTCAAAAAAGCTGCTAAATACGTCGATATTGTTACAAACGGACAGTGGAATAATAATATAGCTGACTCGATGATTAAAGCAAAATTAGACAGAATTGATATATCGGTTGATGTTGGCGGCAAAGAACATTATGAGGCAGTGAAGGAAGGAGCTGTATACGACAAATTGATTTCGAACTTATCATATTTATATAAAATAAAAAAAGAATATAGTCCTTCTACACTTATAATTATTCGTTTAATGTTGAAACCATCGAAAAAAGAATTATTGGGAAGCGAACTTAAATTCTGGAAACAATATTGTGATTCGGTTATGATTGCACCTTTATGCAGGTTTTCACATCAGGAAAAGCATATTGATTATGATA
>JAQUPB010000125.1 GCA_029004185.1 Bacteroidales bacterium
TAATGCTCCGCTGATAGTTATAACTCTCTGGTCACAGGTTGCCAACGGTGTATTTCTGCCAGTTGTCCTTGTTTGCATGATTATTCTTATTAATAAAAAAGAAATAATGGGAAAGCATGTTAATAAACCATTTTTTAATATAATTGGCTGGACGGCAGTTATAATTTTAGTTATGCTTTCCCTGACTTTATTGATAATGTCATTCTTCTGATTT
This sequence comes from Bacteroidales bacterium, assembly GCA_029004185.1. Lineage (GTDB taxonomy): Bacteria > Bacteroidota > Bacteroidia > Bacteroidales > JAHJDW01 > JAQUPB01. Next base: position 215 of record JAQUPB010000125.1, read on the forward strand.
ACCACCGATAAGATTTGTTAATTTGACAAAATCATTCACCGAAAGTTCTTCTGCCCGTTTATCAAAAATATTGTTCTTGGAAATATTTTTTTCAATTTCAAATACTTTTAATGCATTTCTCAATGTTTTCCTTCGCTGGTTGAATGCGGTTTTTACAACCTTTAAGAATTTCTCTTCATCGCAGTCAAGTTTTTGAATATTATTTCTTGTCAACCGTATCACAGCCGATTTAACTTTTGGCGGTGGCGAGAAAACCGTTTCGTCAACTGTAAACAAATATTCAATATTGTAAAATGCCTGCATTAAAACGCTGAGTATTCCGCATTCTTTTGTTCCCGACTTTGAGGCAATCCTCTGCGCGACTTCTTTCTGAAACATTCCTATAACTTCAGTTACGTTATTTCTATGTTCCAGAACTTTAAATAAAATCTGACTCGAAATGTTATAAGGAAAATTGCCGATAATGGCAAAAGGCTTATTGAAGATAGTTTCAATTTTAAATTTAAGAAAATCAGATTTAATGATTTTGTCTTTTAGCTGAGGATAGTGCTTTTCCAGAAATTCAGAGGATTCATTATCAACTTCTATAACATAAAAATTTATTTTTTTGTTTTCAAGAAGATATTTTGTCAAAACGCCTGTGCCGGGACCTATTTCCAGAACATTTTCTGAATCGGAGGAGAGAGCAGCAACAATTTTTCCTGCAATATTTTCATCTTTTAAAAAATGTTGGCCGAAACGTTTTTTTGCTCTTATACTCATATTGTTTTATCTTGTTAAGAATTCTATGGTGTCAATATTATCGGCGTAATCCCAAAGTTCAGGAAACTGCGTTTTGCCGAAATCTGTTTTGCTTTTTATTTCGGAAATTTTTGAGACTATGCATTGAATATTATTTTTAGATGCTTCGATTTTTTTCAAAACATCTTTAATGCTGTGGTATTTTTCATAATAAACTACTGAAACAGGGGAGGACAATGATGGGTTTTCCATCAACATCATAAATCCATTATCTTTAAATTCAATTGTATTTATAAGATATATTGCTTTGTAATAATCATAATTGTTCATGTATTTATTGTGCTTGCATAAATCCACAAACTTTTTTATCGCTTCGAAAAACTTTTCGAAATTAAAATTTTCCGGAACAAATATCTTCGAAACATTCCTGCAGCCAAGACCGAAATAAAGAAATATATCTTTTGCAAGTTCTTCGAGTTCATCATTGGTTTCTTTTCCTGAAATCACTGCAATTGAATTCCTGTGTTTGCGTATTACATGCGGGTATTTTCCGAAATAATACTCGAAATACCTTGATGTGTTATCACTTCCGGTTGCAATTATTTTATCGAATTTTTCGAGTTTGTTTTCTGTGAAAAAAATATGATTTTTAAATTCAGGTTCAATTTTAAGCAAGATATTACCAATAAAAGGCAATAGCTTATTGTCCTGCGAAGATAATTTTCCGATGAAAACATTTCCTGTAACCAAAACGCAAATCATATCGTGAAAACCAACCATTGGAATATTTCCTGCAGTTATAACTGCAATTCTTTTTGATTCATTTTTATTTGAAATAATTTCATGATATTTTTTAAGCCATTTTTCGAGTTTTTCTTTTGTGAGGTTTTGCGAAATTGATGAAATGGCAGTTCTTACATTGTCCTCTGTAAACCAGCCGTTGTGATGAAACGATGTTTTTATTAATTCTTCAAACTGCGGATAAAATTCAAGTAAATCTCTTTCTTTATTTGTTTTGTCATTAATGAAATAAGAAAGAAAATTTCCGAGTTTTATGAATGCACTTATCTTTTTTCCGTAAATCATTTTTTAATCTGAAGTTTTATTAACTTTACAGCAATAAAATTAACAAAATTTGGAAGAATAATGAGATATATTTTTAGCTTTCTGTTTTTTGCTTTTATTTATTCATTTGTCTTTTCGCAGGATGTTAATGTATTTAAAAGTTATGAGGATTCCCTGCAGATGTTTGGAAAGGTGATAACTTATGCCAAGGACGACAGTTTGAAATATAGGGCAAATAAAAGGTTTGAAGAAATTCTGAAAAAATCGCTTGTCATGCCAGGTGCATTCAATTATAAATTCGATTCATTGAAAACAGCAATGCATTTGTACTCTGCTGATAAAAAGCTTAGAATTTTCACCTGGCATGTTCCAAAATCTGACGGCACTTATGAGTATCACGGGATAATACAGATGAAAAACAGGAAAGAAATAAAACTTATCGAACTTATTGATAAATCAGATGAAGTACAAACACCCTTTACTGAAAATCTTGATGCTCAAAAGTGGTATGGTGCGTTATATTATGATATGGTCTCATTAAAAGCCAATGGGGAAAGATATTATACATTGCTCGGTTGGAAAGGTAACAGCAAACTTACAAACAAAAAGGTGATTGACATTTTGAAATTTGATAAAAGTGGAAAACCATGCTTTGGTGAACAGTTGTTTATTGCCGAGAAAACGACATTTTCGAGAATTATTTTTGAATATTCAGCTCAGGTTACAATGTCTCTTAAATTTTATAAAAAAGGCAAAATGATAATTTTCGACCATCTGTCACCTCCAAGTCAACAAATGACAGGACAACCACAATTTTACGGACCCGATATGAGCTATGATGCTTTTATTTTAAAAAAAGGAAAATGGAATTTGCAAAAAGATGTTGATGCACGTAACCCTAAAGATAAAGCAAAAGAAAAAAAGGATAAGAAAAGAGATAAACCGAAAATGGGGATTAAATAAGTTAATTGTTAATAGTTAATTGTTATTAGTAGAAATATTATTTTATTCAAATGCTATTTTATTAAAATAAAATAGCACATTAAATCTTTTTTTAAGTTATAAAAATAGCAATTCGGTTTTTACTATTAACAATTAACTATTAACGATTCTCTTAATTATTTTTTTATCATTTAATTCCCGTATAGCATCTTTTGCAATCCATCTGGCGCTTTTAGAATTTATCTTTTCAATCTCTACTGCAAGTTTTAATGCTTTCGGATGAAGTGTTTTATTTCTTTTTCCGATTTGCCGCAATGCCCAGTTAACAGCTTTCCTGACGAAATTTCTTTCATCGGTGGAATATTTTTTTATGGGTTCAAAGAATTTTAGAAAATCATTATCATTTGCATTTTTGTTTTTAACTGCGAGACAAGCCATCAATGCAAAACCGGCACGGCGTTCAAATTCTTTTTCGCGTTTTGTCCATTCAATTGCTTTTTTAAAAGCATTGTTGCAAAATGCAAAAAGATTCATGCGGCACTGGTCGCACAAATCCCATGAATTGAATTCCTTTATCCATTCATCCATTTGTTTGCTGCTGACTTCATCAGGAGCGTCAATCATACTTGCAAGAATCATCGCTTCGTGATAACCGGTTTTCCATAACTGCAAAGCAAGTTTATGATTTTTTTTATGCTTTTTTGCAATATTTCTGAGTACAGGCATTGGTATGCCAAATGCTTTTTCGACTTCTATTCCGAAACGCGCCATTCCTTTTTTGTTTTTCTCCGAACTCCGGGATTTGAGAAATTTAATTATGTCATTGGCTTCTTTCATTGCAATTTATTATTTATAGTTTAAAAAATATCGAACATCAAACACCGAACATCGAAGTTGACAAACAATAAAATCCCAAAACTTTAAACTTTAAATTAAATTATTGTAGTTTAATAAAGTCGCTTTTTGGCGCTCCGCATACAGGGCAAACCCAGTCATCAGGTAAATCTTTGAATGTTGTTCCTGCTTTTATTTCAGGTTCATCGCCTTTTGCTTCGTCATATATGTAACCGCATACTGTGCATTTGTATTTTTGGAAAACTTCAGAGGCAATTACTTGGGTTAATTTCGATTTGTCAACAAAAGTTGTTGCATTTTTAGGTGTAAATCCTTTTTTAAAATTTCTGTAGTAGTCGTATGTAAGCATTTCTGCTGAATCGTTAATGATTTCCGAACTTATTAGTTCGCCTATAAAAATAAAATGAGTTCCGGCATCAATTGTTTGTTTGAGTTTGCATTCAATTACTGCAACAGTGTCGCTTAACAGAATCGGAACTCCTGTATCGCCGTATTTTAAATCAAGTCCTTTGAATTTATCAATGTCGCGGCCGCTCTTGAAGCCAAATTTGCTGAGAATTTCAGGTGAAGTGTCTTTTTGAAGAGCTGATATCGAAAAAGAACCGGTTTTTTCAATAATGCCGGCAGTAAAATTATTTTTATTGCAGCAAACTGCAAACTGTGCAGGTTCTGCTGTTACCTGCATAACGGAATTACATATGAAACCATTTTTTTTATCTTTATTGCCGGAGCTAACAACATACATCCCGTATGAGATTTTTAAAAGCGCATTGAAATCTATCATAATAGCTCTTTATAATAATTGATAAAACGATAAGGTTAAAAGAAAGGAAATATAATTTTGGATTTTGCGTGAAAATAACATTTTGTCTTTGCAATATAAATACTGATAATGATCGGGAATTTAATGGGCATAATATATACACCTATTAATTTCCGATAAAATCAATTTGTAAAATACAAGTTACTTTACAAATTGATATTTATTCCCTGCAATTATCCATATTAACTGTTCCACCGGGACAAGTAGCAGTACTGCAATTTCCATCACAATAATGTGCATATCCCCTCGGGCAGCATACCTTTACATTCGGGCAATATAAAGGATAAGCCGTATTAGTGCAATGCTGGGTTGTTGTACTGTCTTTCTGGCAACCTGATGTTGCTGTCATGAGTCCCATTACTGTGATAACGGTCAAAACCATACCCATTCCAATGGGTAGAGCAAGTTTTAAAAGTTGTGTTTTCATAATAATAGTATTTAGTTTTCTGTTTCTATTTAGTATTTGATGATTTATAATGTTTGTTAAATGTTATTGGCGAAGGCAATACTGACTGTATTATGACTTTTACTGTATCATGTTCTACGTAAAACGCTGTCGGATAGGCGTCGGTTAATTTATCCATTTTTTCAGCAGGCAGTTCTTTGATGTTGAAATCAGGATGAAAATTCTTTTCGAAAAAAAGTTTGTCGCTGTTTTCACCTGCAGCAAAAATCATAACACTATCAACTGCTTTACTTTTTATGAATTGACGCAGATTTTCAATCGAGTTCCAGCAGTGGGGACAGGTATAAGTAAAACAAAAGAACAAATATGTGCTGTCTGCCGATGTTTTAATATATTTCGATAATTCGGTGTTATTTATGTTTTGGTTTTGAAATTTATGGCTTTCCTTTTTACTTTTAAAAAAAAATGGTGTTTTAAAAGTGAAGCCGGCTGCAAATATTGAAATAAACATAACTGATAAAACCAGATTCTTTTTCCATTTCAATGTTTCGGTTCTTTCTTTTGGATATTTCAGCCATAAAACAAACGACATGATTATTAAAATGAAATTACGTGCAAATGAAAGAGACGGCGGCATATCCGCGTGTTGCAATGTTCCAAAGCAACCACAATCATTTATTCCGTTTTTGAAATGAGCATATGCAAAAGAAATCGTAAAAACTACTAACAAAATAAAAGAGTATAATGAATAACGCTTTGGGTTAATCAGGAGAATCAAGAAAAGTCCAAGTAATATTTCAATTAAAACAATTAACGGTGACAATATCATTGAGTACCCCAATCCATATTGATATATTAGGGTGCTAAACGCAGCCGTATCAATAACTTTTCCTATCCCTGAAATGATAAAGAATATTCCGATTATTACAGAGTAAATATTTAAAATCCTTTTTTCAAACATATTTATTATCATTTATCTTTTTCCTGCTTTTCAGGAAAAAACTGATATTTCTTAAGTTTTTATAGTAACCTATAATTTGCTTATTTTATAATACAAAGATAATACATTATTTAATAATAATAAATCTAAAAAAAACCTTAAAAAATGTTTTTTTAATAATAATTATTGACAATGTAAGCTTTTTTTTAAATAAAAACAACTATTAAGCTTAATATCTTGAAACTTAAATGGCTATAATATCAGAAGTAGTTGGTTTTTAAACTATCATGAATTTATTTCACTACAGCCAAGCCGTTTTGCGAAGCGATCCATATTTTCCCGTTTTTATCAATGGCGAGCTTATTTATGAAGAAATCAGGGAGTTTTGAATTTTGGGGAGTCAATATTTCCCATTTCTTATTATCAAACTTAACAAGCCCGTAGTTTGTGGCTATCCATTTTGTATCATTATTATCAATTACAATAAAATAATCTGTGTACGCAGGTAAACCTGAATTAGTGCTGTTAAAAATTTCCCAGTTAGTGTTATCATATCTGGCAATGCCGCCCCAGAAAACAATCCATTTGTTGTCTGATTTATCAATTGCAATGCAACCGGTGAGATTATCGGTAACTTTTGTATTTGATTTATTATAGATTGTCCAGTTGGTTCCGTCAAATTTTGCAATGCCATCATCCGTAGAAATCCATTTGTAATTTTGTTTGTCAACAGCGATATAATTTACATTATTGTGAGGCAGGGGAGAGTTAGTTTTGTTGAAAAGAGTCCATTTTTCGTTTTCGATTTCCACCAGACCTTTATCGGTGCCAAGAAATATAATTCCGTTTTCTGTGGCTGTAATACACCTTATATGGTTATCGGGTAATTGTGAATTTGATGTATTGAAAACTTCCCATATGATTCCGTTATATTTAACTAGACCGCCTGTTTTTGTTCCAATCCAGATGTTGTTGTTTATGTCGCATGCAATTGCAGTAATGAATATGTCCGGAATTTTTGAATTTGATTTATCAAAAACAGTAAAATCTTTTCCATCAAATTTCACAAGCACACCTCCGCTAAAGCAGTCGCCGGTTACAAACCATTTGTTGCCGTTATTATCAATGCGGATAATTTTTATTATGTTACTTGGGATTTTTGAATTTGCTGTATCATAAACTGTAAAGTCGGGTGTTTGGGCAAAAGAAATAAAGGCGGTAATTAAAAATATGATTAATAAAATTGTGTTTCTCATAAAGTGTTAAAAATTTAAATCTGCATATTCTGGCTTTTCAATAGTTCTCTGTATTTCGAGAAAATTGTTGATTTTGAAATGAAGCCTATGAATTCTTTTGTTTCCTTCCTTATTACAGGCAGGTTCCATGATTGTGTTTTATCGAATTTTTTTACAGCGGCATCCATGTTTTCATCAACATAAATAAATGCAGGAGGACGTTTCATCAGATGTTTGATTTCTACATAATCGTAAACATCTTGTTTGAACATTATGTTTCTTATGTCTTCCGTTTCGATTATTCCGAGCAGAATATTCCGTTCATCGGTGACTGCAACTACATTGCTTTTAGATTTTTCAAGCACTTTTATAAGTTCGAGGAGTTTTGCATTAGGGGCGATAAGCTCAACATTTGTTTCAACAACATCCGAAACTCTTATTGATGTGAGAATGTTTTTGTCTTTATCTTCGGTAAATATTTTTCCCATCATGGCAAGCCGTCTTGTGTCCATTGAATATCTTTCAAATCTTTTAACTATTGCAAATGTCAATGCCGAAACTATCATCAGCGGAATGAACAAATCATAGCCGCCGGTTATTTCTGCGATAAGGAATATGCCTGTCAGCGGTGCATACATGACGCCTGCAAGCACTCCGCCCATTCCGACAATAGTAAAATTGCTTACAGGCAGTTTGGCGATTCCAAGTTGATTTACAAGTTTTGCAAAAAAGAATCCGAGATATCCTCCGACAAATAAAGAGGGAGCAAAATTACCGCCATTCCCGCCGCTTGAAAGAGTTATAGAAGTTGCAATAACTTTTACGAAAGCTATGACTCCAATAAAAATCAATGAAAACCATGCGTCGTCCCTGAAATTGTAAAATATGCTGTTTTTAAAAATACCGTTCATGTCTTCATTGGCAAGAACTTTAATGCTGTCATATCCTTCACCGAATAATGTAGGAACGAAAAAGTATAAAATTGCAAGAATAAGACCGCCGATAATTGCTTTGGTAAAAGGTTTTTGATATTTACTCAGAAATTTTTCTGTTGACAAAAAAGTTTTTGCATAATAAAGAGAGGCAAATCCCGACAAAATACCCAACAATATATAAAACGGAACATTGGTGAAATTAAATGTCTGGTGTAACCTGAAATGAAGCAATATGCTTTCATTCAGAAGAATTTTTGAAATTATCGCACCGCTTGCCGATGAAATAATTAATGGAATGAATGCAGAAATTGAAATATCGGCAAGTATGACTTCAAGGGCAAATATGACGCCCGTGATTGGAGCGTTGAAGGCAGCGGAAATCCCGGCTGCTGCTCCGCATCCAAGCAGTAATGTTCTGTCTTTGTAATTTAATTTGTGAAATATTCCGAAGTTCGAACCTATTGCAGAACCGGTAACGGCAATCGGAGCTTCCAATCCTGCGGAACCACCTAATCCAACAGTTATGGAGCTTGTAATAACATGAGAATATGTTTTGTGTTTTTCCATCGAGCTTGACTTCTGAGCAATATCATAAAGCACGCTCGAAACACCTTTGAAGAATTTTCCTTTAAAAAATATTTTGACGATGATAACTGTTACTATTAAACCAATTGTCGGGAAAGCTATTACATAATACCATTGATTGTTTATTTGATAATCATGAGTGAAAATTGTATGAAAATAGTGAACAAGAAGTTTTAATACAACAGAAGCAAAACCCGCAATAATACCTACGAGAACACTCAAAAACAAAAGAAACTGAATGTGATTTAATCTTCTGCTTATGAATTCAGTTAGCTTTGTGTATAGCGCTATAATGAATTTTATCATTTTAAATTAAAGTATTCAAAACAAATGTAAAAAAAATAAT
>JAQUPB010000126.1 GCA_029004185.1 Bacteroidales bacterium
CTCTTCCGATCTAACGTTATTGCAAAACGTACTCTGAAAGAACAAATCCCGAAACTTCAGGAAATGATGATGTTTTATCGGGTGAATTTGCGGAATTGAACGGTGACGGAAACATAAAGGAAAACGGCATAAAGAACGTTACTTCCGTTGCAATAAATAAAATCAAGGAAGAAGCTAAAAGCAAATTTACCGGAATTAAAAAAGGAGATGTTGTAAAATTCAAACCCGCTGAAGCATTTGAAAATAATGTTGACGTGGCATATATGCTGAAAATAAAAAAGGAAGAAGTTGAAAATCTTAAATCTGATTTTCAGTTTACCGTTAACGAAGTAATAAGATTTGTGCCAGCCGAAGTGAATCAGGATTTATTCAATAAAGTGTTTGGCGAAGGGAATGTTAGCACTGAAGAAGAATTTAAAACCAAAGTAACCGAAAAACTCGAAGAATCTTTTGCTGTTGATGCTGACCAGAAGTTCATGCACGACACAATTGATAAGCTTGTTGAAAATACAAACATGAAACTTCCTGATGAATTTCTGAAAAGATTCATTTTGGAAAGCAATGAAAAGGCAACAAAGGAAGCAGTAGAAAAAGAATATGTAAATTATTCGAGAAGCTTGAAATGGCAGATAATTGAAAATCATATTGCAAAAGAAAATAATATCGAAATTAAAAAAGAAGAAATAGAAGAATACATTAGAAAATATATCGAGCAACAATGGAGTTATATTAAGAAAGAAGCAACTCCCGATGAAACCGCCAAAGTTGTGCAAAGTGTAATGTCGGATAAAAAGGAAGTTGAAAAGATATATGAAAAACTATTTGACGATAAGTTCAAGGCTGCTATAAAAGAAAAAATAAAATCGGAAGCAAAAGAAATTTCGTATGATGATTATATAAAATTATTAACCGAACATTCACACTAAAAACCAAAAACTTATGTTTCACCCCGACGAATTTACAAAATATGCAACAAAGCACAGACGCATCAACCCTTTAACTCTGGATAAATACAGAGTGGTTGCCGATGGTTACATCTCACCGATGATTATCGAAGAGCGTCAATTAAACATTGCAACAATGGACGTTTTCTCGCGTCTTATGATGGACAGAATTATTTTTCTCGGCGTGCCTATTGATGATTATGTTGCAAATATTATCCAGGCACAACTGCTCTTTCTTGAATCTGCCGATACAAGAAAAGAAATCCAGATTTATCTGAATACACCGGGAGGTATGGTACACGCCGGACTTGGCATTTATGACACCATGCAGTATATTTCTTCCGATGTTGCGACAATTTGCACGGGCATGGCTGCTTCAATGGGTGCGGTGCTTTTAAGCGCAGGCACAAAAGGCAAGCGCACTGCACTTAAACATTCACGTGTTATGATTCATCAGCCGTCGGGAGGCGCCGAAGGACAGGCTTCGGATATTGAAATCACAGCAAGGGAAATTCAGAAACTTAAAAAGGAACTTTATGATATTATTGCCCTCCATACAGGTCAACAAATTAAAAGAGTATGGAAAGACGGTGACCGAGATTACTGGATGACATCCGACGAAGCAAAGGAATACGGCATGATTGACGAAATTCTTACAAAACCGAGAAAGAATATATAGTTAGAATAAAACCCATAAGGTTTAATATAAATAACCCCGTGCTTCAGCACGGGGCAAGAAGTATCAGCATATTAGGCATCGCAAGCAATACAAATATTAAAATCGGTAAAATGTAAAATGCGACGCAAAGTAGGGAGCATATAAACAGAAACCAATTAATTTTTTTTGTTAAAATATGTCAAAAAAAGAAGACAAATGTTCATTCTGCGGACGCAATAAAAGCGATACGGAAATGCTTGTTTCAGGCGTTGATGCTTTTATATGCAACGATTGTGTTGAACAGGCACAGCTGATTGTAAAAGAAGCATCTTCAGGAAAAAAGAAAAAAGATTTTTCTTCAAAACATTTATACAAACCGAAAGAAATAAAAACGTTTCTCGACCAGTATGTCATAGGTCAGGAGAAGGCGAAAAAGGTTTTGTCGGTTGCCGTGTATAATCATTACAAACGCATAAACCAGAAAACGGCAAAACAAGATAATGAAGTAGAAATAGAAAAATCAAACATTATTCTTGTTGGAGAAACAGGCACAGGCAAAACACTCCTGGCGCGCACCATTGCCAAAATGCTTCATGTTCCGTTTTGCATTGCCGATGCAACGGTGCTTACCGAAGCCGGTTATGTTGGTGAAGATGTCGAAACAATTCTCACTCGTTTACTGCAGGCATCGGATTATGACCCGTCTTTAGCTGAAAGAGGAATTGTTTTTATTGATGAAATTGATAAAATTGCGCGTAAAAGCGATAACCCCTCCATTACAAGAGATGTTTCGGGCGAAGGCGTTCAACAGGCATTGCTGAAACTCATGGAAGGTGCTGTTATTAATGTTCCTCCGCAGGGCGGCAGAAAACATCCTGAACAGAAATTCATTCCCGTTGATACGCAGAATATTTTATTTATCTGCGGCGGTGCTTTTGACGGTATTGATAAAAAAATTGCACGCAGAATACAAACCCAGATAATAGGCTATAATGTTAATAAGGAAAATGAAAATATTGACAAGGAAAATTTAATTCAATATGTGGCACCGCAGGATTTGCGGAGTTTCGGACTTATTCCCGAGCTTGTCGGACGCCTTCCCGTTATTGCATATTTGAATCCACTTGACAAGGATGCATTACGTAAAATTTTAACCGAACCGAAAAATGCAGTCATCAAGCAGTACAAAAAATTGTTTGAAATTGATGGGGTTGAAATCAGCATTGATAATGAAGTGCTCGATTATATTGTTGACAAAGCAATTGAATTTCGCTTGGGTGCACGCGGACTACGCTCGATATGCGAGGCAATAATGCTCGATGCAATGTACGACATGCCCGATAAAAATGAAACAGCTTTCAATATTGATCTGGCTTATGCTCAGAAAAAACTCATAAAATCAGGAATCCAGAGATTGAAAGTTGCATAACTTTTCTAAACCTTCAGAATTAAACCTGACAGAGTTTTCAACCTGTCAGAGTTTAAATAAAATAAATAATCATGCAGGACATAAACATAACAATAATACAATCTGATTTATTTTGGGAAGATATTGATAAAAATCTCAATAATTTTTCCGAAAAAATTTCTTCGGTAAACCGAATAACCGATATTATAATTTTGCCTGAAATGTTCACTACTGGTTTTTCAATGAATACAGGAAAACATGCTGAAGACATCAATGGCAAGACAATTCGCTGGATGAGTGAAACAGCAAAAAATAAAAATTGCGTTGTTACAGGAAGTATGATATTAAAGAAAAATGATTCTTATTACAACAGTTTAATATGGATGACTCCGGAAGGAAAATTTGAAAGATACGATAAAAGGCATTTGTTCCGCATGGCTCATGAACACGAATATTATAAGGCAGGAACCCAAAAAATCATTATTTCATATAAAGGATGGAAATTCTGTCCTATGATTTGTTACGACCTTCGCTTTCCTGTGTGGAGCAGAAATAAATTTTCGAAAAGCTCCGGCGGCTACGAATACGACTGCCTGATTTATGTTGCCAACTGGCCTGTATACAGAATCAATGCATGGAAATCATTATTGATTGCACGCGCAATAGAAAATCAGTCTTATGCAATAGGTGTTAACAGAATAGGAACAGATGGCAAAAACGCAGTATATTCTGGCGATTCGATGGTAGTTGATGTTACAGGCATTGTATTAAGTAAAACAAGACCTGATGAAGAATCAGTGGAAACCATAAATCTTTCTTTTGATAAACTTCAGAAAAACCGCGAATCATTTCCTTTTGGTGTTGACAGTGATGAATATAAAATAGTATAAAAAATATTTCCGATGCCTTTAAAAAAGAATAGCAAATCGGTTAAGGAATTTTATGATGAATTAAGCGGAGAATATACTTCCCTTATAAACAGATGTGTTCCGCGTTACGATGAACTTTTCAGTACATTGTTTTTTTATATTCCTGAAAATCTTAAACCGAAAAAAATTCTTGAACTTGGCTGCGGTACCGGCAACCTTACGCAAAAAATAATTGAAAAATATCCAAATGCTGAAATTTTTCTTGTTGATATTTCCGATGAAATTATCAGGCAATGCAAAAAAAGATTTATTAAAAATAAAAATCTTAATTTTATTAATGCCGACTTTAATGATTTGAATTTTAAGAATGAAGATTTCGCTCTTATTGTTTCGAGCATTGCAATTCATCATATAAAAAACAAAGAAAAGGAAATATTATTCGGTAAAGTTCGTAAGTGGCTTCAAAAATCAGGTGTTTTCACTTATTTCGACCAGTTTAAAGGAGCGACAGATGAGATTTATAAAAAGAATATTGAAAAATGGCATGAGGAAATAATAAAACTGGGTTCTGACGAAAAAGACTGGAAACAATGGATGAAACACCAGGATGAACACGATTATCATGCAACTGTGGCTGAACAAATAGAATGGCTGAAAAAGGCAAAATTTAAAACTATTGATGTGGTTTGGAGGTATTTGCTGTGGACTGTTGTTTATGCACAAAAATAAATTTTCAGAAAAAATCGAATAAATAATCATTATTATATTCTACTTCAAATTTTTCAAGAAACTCAAGATATTCTTCTTTAAATGTTTTCTTTTTATGGTGTATTTGTTGATTTAAAATGTATTTTATTACATCATCCCTTTGAGAACGACTGTATGAAAAAGCGCCGAACCCTTCCTGCCAGTAAAATTTATATTTTGATGCTTTTTTCTCATTGATAAATCTTGATGATTCTGATTTTATCTCCCGTACCAAGTCAGACAAGCGAATTATGGGTGATTGACCGATTAAAATATGGATATGATCCGGCATTGAATTAATTGCAAGTAGTTTTTGTTTTTGATTTTTGATAATACCCGTAATGTATTTATTTAACAATTCTTTAAAGTCATTGGTGATTTGTGCTTCGCGATTTTTAAACCGCAAAAATCAATTGAATTGTTATTTGTGAATACGTGTTTGCCATAATTTTATTTTCTTTATTCCGTCAGGAATATGATGTTGGTAGAAAACATATGATTATTATTGTTTCGCTCCTACCGGAGCGAGATTTTTTGTATTCATTCATTCTACCAACATTATGCTCCTGCGGAGCTGTTTTTCATCGTTTTTCTTTTGCCTTTTTCTTTTTCAGGGGCAAACATATATGATTAAAAAATATTTGTCAAGTGCATTTTAGAATTCGCTGGGGTATTTTTAGAATTTGCATGACCTTTCCAAGAATTCGCAAAAAATTGAGGAATTAGTTGTATTTATATTTGGATGACAATGATAGAATTATAGATAAGCTGACTTTCTAAAAAAACCTTATTACAACAATTATTCATTAAAAAATCTTTTTTTCAGAATTATCTTTTTAAATTTGTTATCCTAATTTATTTTTAGAGAACAAAACAGATGAAAAGTTTCAGGATATTTATTATTGTTGTGGTTACCATAATTATTGCAATAATAGTTTACAATAAAATTTACCGTGCACCGCGGATAAATAAAAAGTCGCAGGCAGAAATGCAAAAGGAATTACCTGTTGTGGGTTACATTGTTAAATCTGAAAAAATATCAAGCCGTATTGAAGCAAGCGGAACACTTCTTTCTGCGGAGCAGGTAAACCTGCAATCGGAAATATCCGAAAAAGTAATGAAAATAAATTTTAAGGAAGGAAGTTATGTAATCCGCGGAGCAATACTTGTAAAATTAAATGACAATGAACTTCAGGCGCAGTTAAAAAAGTTAATCATTCAGAAACAAATGGCTGAAGCAACCGAACAGCGCCTCAAGCAATTGCTTTCCATGAACGGAGTTGGGCAGCAGGATTATGACAATGCGTTGCTGCAGCTTAATAATATAAAAGCTGATATTGATATTGTTCAGACACAAATTGAAAAAACAGAGATCAGGGCGCCGTTCAGCGGAAAAATAGGATTGCGGAATGTAAGCGTTGGCGCTTATATTTTGCCATCAACGGTTATTTCATCAATTCAGCAAACCGATTCGCTGAAGGTGGATTTTTTTATTCCCGAAAAATACAGTCAGGTTGTTAGCGAAGGCGATGAGGTTCGTTTCAGAGTTGATGCCAGCAACAATGAATTTACAGGAAAAGTTTATGCCATAGAATCGAAAATAGATGAGGCAAGCCGCAGCATACAGGTGAGGGCGATTTTCAATAATACAAAAGCAAAACTCCAGCCCGGAACATTTGCGAGAGTTTTTCTCGATTTAAAAGATATTCCCGAAACAATAATGATACCTTCTCAAAGTATTATTCCTGAAGCAAAAGGGAAAAAAGTTGTTGTTTGCAAAAACAAGAAGGCTTTGTTTAAAAATGTTATAACAGGAATAAGAAACGAATCGGAAGTGCAAATACTGGAAGGACTTGAAGTCGGCGATACTATTGTAACCACCGGCATTTTATACCTTAAACCTGACATGAAACTGAAGATTAAAAAAACTCTTAATTAGAATCTGTATTTAAGGTAAATATATATGAAATAAAACCCATAGGGTTTAAACCTGCCT
This sequence comes from Bacteroidales bacterium, assembly GCA_029004185.1. Classification (GTDB taxonomy): domain Bacteria; phylum Bacteroidota; class Bacteroidia; order Bacteroidales; family JAHJDW01; genus JAQUPB01. The sequence continues at coordinate 6,623 of JAQUPB010000126.1, forward strand.
GCCGGCAGGCAGGTGTTGGTAGTCCCTTTAGCGCGGGGTAATAAACATCAACACATTAAGCGTCGCAAACAAAAAAATATTAATTGTAAAAATGTATGATGCGACGCAAAGTAAAGAGTTTATATTTAGACAATAAAAAATAATCCGGGAAAAAATGAGTTTGTCATCGGTAAGCATAAAGAGACCTGTTCTGGCAATGGTTTGCTCGATAGTGATTTTGATTTTCGGAATCATAAGCTATAAATTTCTTGGGGTAAGAGAATATCCTTCAATTGACCCTCCAATAATTACCGTAAGTACAAGTTACAAGGGTGCAAATCCTGATATTATAGAATCGCAGATTACAGAGCCGCTTGAAAAAGCTATCAACGGAATTGCTGGGATACGTTCTATTGCTTCTACAAGTTCGCAGGGGATGAGCAGGATAACGGTTGAGTTTAATCTTGGTGAAGATCTGGAAACTGCAGCGAATGACGTAAGGGATAAGGTTTCGCAGGCAGCGCGCCAGCTTCCGCAGGATATAGATGCACAGCCCATTGTCACAAAAGCCGATGCCAACTCCGACGCCATCATTACAATGACCGTTCAGAGCGATAAAAAAAATAAACTTCAGATAACGGATTATGCAAGCAATATTTTACTCGAAAAATTGCAGACCATTCCCGGAGTGAGCACTGTCCAGATATGGGGCGAACAGAAATATGCGATGCGGTTATGGATTGACCCGATGAGACTTGCTGCATACAAATTAACGATACAGGATTTACAGGCTGCTTTGTTAAAACAAAACATTGAACTCCCGTCGGGAAAAATATATGGCAGCAATACCGAGTTAACAGTAAAAACTTCAGGAAAACTGGTAACAGAAGAAGATTTCAATAATTTGATTTTAAAAAAATCGCAAAACACTACCGTAAAATTCGGTGATGTCGGATATGCCGTGCTGGGACCCGAAAATGAAGAAACAATAATGAAAGAGTCGGGAGTGCCTATGGTAGGTTTGGCGTTGGTTCCGTTACCCGGTGCAAATTATATTGATATTGCGGATGAGTTTTACAAAAGGCTTGATCAAATTAAAAAAACTCTTCCATCGGATATAAAACTTGATGTTGCTCTTGATAAAACAAAATTTGTAAGAAATTCAATTACCGAAGTACAGGAAACTTTGTTAATAGCAATTACACTTGTTATCCTGATAATTTACTTGTTTTTCCGTGATTGGCTTATTGCAATCCGTCCATTGATTGACATTCCGGTTTGCCTTGTCGGCACATTTTTCATAATGTATCTGTGCGGGTTTTCAATAAATATCCTGACTTTGCTTGCAATAGTTCTTGCCACCGGACTTGTAGTTGACGACGGTATCGTCGTCACGGAAAATATTTATAAAAGGATTGAACGCGGCATGCCTCGTGTGAAAGCGGCACATGAAGGAACTGAAGAAATATTTTTTGCTGTTGTTTCCACTTCAATAACTCTTGCTGTTGTATTCCTGCCAATAATGTTTATACAGGGATTTGTGGGAAGATTATTCCGCGAATTTGCAATTGTTGTTGCAGGTGCAGTAATCATTTCCGCATTTGTCTCTCTTTCGCTTACACCTGTCCTTAATATTTTCCTTAACAGGAAAAAATTAAGACATACGTGGTTCTATAATTATACCGAACCATTCTATGTTTCCATGGACAAAGGATACCGCAGTTTGCTCCAATCATTCATGAAAAAAAGATGGTGGTCGCTTATTATTGTTTTGTGCTGTTTTGTCATTATCTTTTTTATCGGGAAAAGCTTAAAGTCCGAATTATCTCCGCTTGAAGACAGGAGTATATTCAGGGTAAATGTAACTGCTCCTGAAGGTACATCATATGGTTATATGGAAAAATACATGGACAGGATTGCGCAAACAGTAATAGATTCTGTTCCGGAAAAAAGCGTGCTTCTTGAATTGGTTGCTCCGGGATACGCAGGAACCGGCGCCGCAAATTCAGGAGCAATAAGGGTTGGACTGGTTGACCCTTCGCAAAGAAAAAGAACACAGCAGCAAATAGTCGATGCTGCCGATAAATATTTAAGGATATTTAATGAAGGAAGAGTTTATACTTCGCAGGAACCAAGTATTTCGACGGGAGGACAAAGATCAGCTTTACCTGTTCAGTTTGTTATTCAGAATTTGAATTTTGAAAAGATAAAGGAAAAACTTCCTTTGTTTTTGGATGAAGTGAGGAAATCACCTGTGTTTTCAGCAAATGATGTTAACCTGAAATTTAATAAACCCGAATTAAAAATAACTATTGACCGCCTGAAAGCAAGCGAGTTGGGGATTTCCGTACTTGATATTTCTCAAACTCTTCAGTTGGCATTAAGCGCCGGAAGAATGGATTATTTCATGATGGATGAAAAGCAATACCAGGTGATAGGGCAGGTATTAAG
>JAQUPB010000127.1 GCA_029004185.1 Bacteroidales bacterium
AACGTTTTATAATTTTCCCTGTTGTTTCAATCTTTCGTATATTTTTTCCATTTCCATAACGAGGTCGTCAAATCTTTTCATTGCCGCTTCGTATGGTGCCGGAGTAGTCATATCAACACCGGCTTTTTTTAGAATATTTAAAGGATAATCGCTGCTGCCGGCTTTTAAAAGCTCAAGGTAGCGGTCTCTTCCCTTGTCGCCATCTTTTGTAACCATATCGGTCAATGCAAGAGAAGCAATTATACCGGTGCTGTACTGATAAACATAAAAACCTCTGTAGAAATGTGGTATTCCGCTCCATTCATTCTGAATGAAATCGCCAACTTCGCAAACTCCCAGACTGTCGCCGTAATATTTTTTTGTTAAATCAAGGTATTTATTATCGAGCCAATCAGAAGTGAGAGATTGTCCTTCTTCAACCCTGCGGTGCATTGCAAGAACAAATTCAGAAAATAATGTCTGACGGTAAAGAGTTCCGCGTGCCTGATCAAGATAGTTGTCTAATAAAAACAATTTGAACAAATCATCGGTTTCGGTTTTCAGCAGATATTCTATAAGCATATTCTGGTTGAATGTGGAGGCAATTTCTGCCAGAAATATTGCATACTGCGAGTTTGCATAGGGCTGTGTGCTCTCCGAAAAATATGAGTGCATTGCATGACCAAGTTCGTGAATAAGCATGGAAACATCGGCATAATCTCCTATATAATTAGCTTTTACATAAGGATGAACTCCGTATAAGCCGGAACAGTATGCTCCGCCTTGTTTTCCTTTGTTGGGATAAACATCAATCCAGCGATTATCAAATGCTCTTTTCAACACATTTGTATAATCGTCACCCATAACTTTCATTACATCAACAATAATTTTTTTCGCATCATCGTAAGTATATTTTTTATCAACCGAAGGAACAGCGGAAGTATAGATATCATCATATCTGAACTTGTCAAGTTTCAGCAATTTCTTTTTTAGAGCAATATAACGATGCAAAGGCGTAAGATTGCTTCTTACCGATTTTATGAGCTGATAATAAACGGTAGTATCAATATTATCGTAGAAAAGCGCCGAACTAAGGCAACTGTTGAAATTATGAACTTTTGCATTGAAAAAATCCTGCTTAATGCCGCCATTCAGCAAAATCGAAAAAGTATTTTCGAATTTTTTCATGTTTTTCCAATAAGTTGTAACAACCAAAGACCTGTCGGAAGCATTTTTTGAATTGCGGTACCGCATGTAGTTTGAATTGTTTAAAATAACTTTTTGCCCGTCACTGAGTGTGACTTCAGCTCCCGGAATTTCAAGGTTATTGAGCATGCCCGAAGCACTGCCGGGAACATTTGAGAATAATCCTGTTAATGAATAAATTTCCTGCTTGTCTTTTGGTAAATTATGGTCTTTAATACGCAATATGTCATTAATAGTAAAACGATATGGTTCGAGTTTGGGCTCTGCTTTAAGATATAAGTTGAATTTTTCAGAACCCAGAGCAATAATATCGGGATTAAAAAACGACATTTTTGACCTGTAGTTTACAAATATGGATTGAAGTTCACCTTTCATTGTCTGAAAATACTGATTTCCTATATCAACATCGCTTTGACGCTCTGCATAAGAGTATAGTTTATCGGCTTTTAAATTTATTTCATTGTTTAAATCAAGCAATGCAAGCATCTTTTGCGCAGATGCTGTCCAGTCCTTTGAAAGCTGGTCAAGTTTGTTAATAAGATTTTTTTCTGCATTCAAATCCGCTTTAAAATATTCGTATGTAGCATAAATGTCATCAACATTCCATGTGAATTCACGTGGAATATCTTTTCTGTCAGTGGTTGAATAATTCGGAATGATTTTTTCCGTTTTCTTTTCCTGACTATTTGCAAACATTGGTAATGCAAATAATACAGCTATTAATATTTTTTTCGATTTTATCATACTTTGAATATTTAAATAATAAATTCAAGAAGTGCAAATGTATTTAAAAAAATATAAGTTGAAAAAATATTATTTGAATGGAACTATATTGTCTGCATATCAGACATTATAGCAGGTGTTTATGAAATTTAAAATCAGTATTTAACAATCTGCTTATTAATAACATTTCCGTCAATATTAAATCTGAGAATGTAAATTCCGCTTGCGAGGTTGGTATCGGAGAAGTTATGATTTATTTTATTTGTACCTGATATTTGTTGGTTTTGCAGTATTGCTGCAACTTTTCTTCCGTTTATATCAAACAAATCAATATTGACCTTACTTGATTTTTCGAGTTTCATGTTAATTGAAAAGTTTTCGGAAAAGGGATTCGGGAAAATTTCAATTTCAGTTTCATAAACTGTACTTTGAATGTCGATTACCGATGTAGAACTTTTATTAATAGTCCATTGAACTGTAAAGAGATGAATGGCAGGATGTGTTGAACTTCGTGTCAGATAAGTTGTATCAAGAACACTTGCAGTAAGCTGATTGGCTCCGTTTTGCAAACTGTCGGTATCAACAATAACAGAATCGATATTTTTTCCGATGTTTTTTGTATTACGCTGCCATGTTATTTTAAGTGTGTTTGGATTAGGTTTAAGCAGTTGAAGTTTGAATTTTATTTCACCTGTATCGGCATTAAAAGTTGTAGTGGTTGGAATATAACTGTAAATAGGATTTGTAAGCGAGTGAATTTCTTCAATTGTTGTTTCCTGGCAAACGTTGCAAAAAGGAACGTTTAAATACCGCATTTTACAATTCTGATGTGGACGAAACCATGTCGGGTCTTCCGAAAAAGCATAAATGCCTACGCCATTATAATTCAGCCATTTTTTCCATTTTACAAGTGATGTGTCTGATTGCTGTGTCATATTGGGTCCTTCGTGAGCATAAGAACTTCCTGCCCAGTACTCATCAATAAGGCTGGGGAATGAATGTCCGATTTCATGAATTGCAACTTCTTTTGAATTGGTGTTCATTGAGCTTGTGGCATAACTGCCTCCTGAACCACCGTAATATGGTGAATTCACAATTATAAGAACAATATCATAGGAGGGGAAGTTGCTGGAAAGAACATTTGAAATTGCAGAATAGTTAGTAGGAACCAAAAGACGGTGAATGCTGTATTGATCGAATGAACTTCCGAAATAATTATCGGGGGTCGTCACAGGGTTTGTCGGGTCTGTGTTGCAGTCGGGCGCAGTTTTAGGATGCTTTGCACCCGAAGCATTAGAAGGAACTTTTATTGCAATAACATTGAAATAATTTTTATAACAACTGTAAGGACTCTGAGTGAAAAAATAATTTATCACTGTGTTTGCATCTGTTATAAAAGTAGTTTGCTGAGCCGATGTGTATCCATCGGGAAGAACCACGATGTTTATCAGTTTGCTTATGTCGCCGTTTTTTAGAATTGTATCTTTGGGATATACCTGTGAATATGCTTTGATTGTACAAAACAATATTGCAACAAAAGTCAGAAAAAATACTTTTCTCATAATATTTGATTTTATTTCAATTTAAAATTACAAATATTTTTTTTATTGTTCTTATTTAAAATTTCATTTATTGTCAATTTTTCAATTGACGCATTATTTGTGATGCGGATAAAAAATTCGGCTTCTTTTATTTTTATGTTTTTTCTTCCTAACTGATTATTTGAGTCAACATACTCTATCTGCTTTATCAGCGGATGTTCTATTATCTGAACTTCAACAGTATCGTTTTTTTTGTTTGTGAAAATGCATTGGAGATAATCGTTAAAAATATTTTCGTTGTTTTTGTCTTGATTTTTTTTAAGCGTGCCGTTTACTGTGTTTTTATTTAATAACAGTATTTCGGTTTTACCTGATAAAGTATCTTTTGTGATTTTAAAATTAATGAATAGCAATTCATTTACCGGAGCATTGGTTTTATCTGAAATATCTTTTTTATCAGCAGATACTATATTGTGCCATGTTTTACATCCAAAGCATAAAAGGCAAAAACCAATGACAAATATTAAACTAAAAAATCTCATTTGCTTTAAAAAATTTATAATCTGCTTATTGTTTTTCCTGTTAAAGTTATGTAATTACTGAAATTGTTGCAAGTTAAGCACGAATGCACGGGAAGGATTCCGATTACATCGCCTATTTTAAATGAATTTATTTCCTGACTTTCTGCATGAATTATGCCGTGTTCCTGTGTCAGACTTTTTAGGTACATATTATTTTTGGTTATTTCCCAACCTTTTTCATTTAGTTTTACAACCTTTCCGTAAAAAAAAGTTTTATTATCCAACATAAAAATAAAATCTTTAGAAAAATGAACAGCTCCGCCATAGATAATGATTTCATTTCTTTCGGGGTGAATATCAATAATTGGACAAGCTACACAAACAGCAATATCGTCCGGCTTGCATGCAGATATTTTGCATTGCATGTAGTCATAAAAAACAAAATTACCGGGACGGATTTCATCAATACCTTTAAAATCTTCAATTACGCTGCACGTTGGTGTATCGCCATAAGAAATAAAAACGTTATTATATTCTGATTTTAATTTTCTTATTTTTTCAATACAATCATTGTAAACATTTTTAATATCTTCAATTGATTTTGATTTATAGCTGTTCCCGGCATGCACCAGAAAACCTTTAAAGTCCAATAGTTTGGATTTTGAAATTAAGGAAATAATTTCATTTGTTTTTTTATTGTTATCAAAAGAAATTCCTGAACGGTTATATCCAAGATCAATTTCAATAAAAATATTTATTTTGTATTTAAGATTTTCATTAAAAAAAACAATTGTTTCAGGAGATACAACACACAAGTTAAGAGTAATTTTTTTTGCCAGAAGGTTTATTGTATCTATTTCAAGTTTGTTAACGGGAAATGCAACTGTAATGTCATTCCAATTGCTTTCAGCAAAATAAACCGCCATTTTCAGAGATGAGACGGCAATTTTATCAACTTTATTTTGCCTAAACCATTCACCGATTTCGTGTGACTGGTGAGTTTTAAAATGAGGACGGAAAATAATATTGTTTCTTTTGGCTTTTTCGGCAATTCTTTTAATGTTGGCTCTGCATTTTACTTCATCTAAAAGTATAGTTGGGGATATGATTTTCATTAACTTTAAACTTTAGACATTAAACTTTAAACTATTTTAATAAGTCAACCACTTCCAAAGCTCTTTGTAATTTATTTTTTTACCGTACATGAGTATTCCCGTACGATAGATTTTTGCTGCAAACCATGTTGTAAAAAGAAAACCGAGTATGAGTAAAAATGCCGATGCCGCTACCTGAATATAACTCACGCCGAAAGGAATGCGAAGCATCATTATAACGGGAGAAGTCAGCGGTATCATCGAAAGCCAGAATGCTACAGGTCCGTTAGGATTATTAATTACAAATTGCGCCATTATTACTGAAAATATCAACGGAATTGTTATAGGCGCCATGAATTGTTGTGTGTCAGCTTCGCTGTCGACAGCTGCTCCGATTGCCGCAAACAATGCAGCGTAAAGCAGATATCCGCCAAGGAAAAAGAAAATAAACGAAATTATCATCACGGCAAAATTAATGGAGGCAATGCCCTGAAGGACTTCATGTGTTTTTTCTATCTGGTCGATGTTCTGCATTGTCATTTGTGAAGCTTGCGGATTGCTTATTATTTCCTGCATTCTGCCCAGGTCAAAAATATTTGGAAATGAAAATTTGAAAAAAGTGATTATTATAAGTGTGAGAATTATCCAAAGACAAAACTGCGTAAGTCCTACCATGGCAATCCCTATAATCTTGCCCATCATAAGCTGGAACGGCTTAACTGACGAAATTATTACCTCAACAACCCTGCTTGTTTTTTCTTCAATCACACCGCGCATAACCTGTGCTCCGAACATGAATATGAACATATAAATCAATATTCCCGAAAAAATTGAGAGGGCAGTGCTTATTTCGGAATTGCTTGATTCTTCTTTTTTTCCACTTTCTTTAAGTAACGTAGTTGTTATATCAACTTTCATTTCTATTGATTTTAGAACATTCGGGTCAATTCCCGATGCTTCAAGTCTGGCGGTTTCAAATTCTTTTTTTATTGAATTTGCAATAAACATTTTGATATTCAAACTAGGCTGATAACCGGAGAAAAGAATAGGGCTTATAGGACGATTGTATGCTGCCTGATTATTGATAATTGATTTCGGAACATACAACAAAGCATAATAATTTGAATTAAGAAATATTTTTTTTGCAGTTGTTATATCGGTTATTAAATACTCAAATTTTAAATTGTCAGTTTGAGGAAGCTGGTTGTATATCAAACCTGTTTCATCAACTACCGCAATGGTTTTTGTTTCATCGCTCATCTGCGCAATGAAAATGGGAACAATCATAAGCGAAGCCATTAAAATAGGTCCAAGTATGGTCATTATGATGAACGACTTTTTCCTGACCCTTGTAAGATATTCGCGTTTTATGATTAATGAAATTTTTTTCATTTTTTTATTATGTAAAACATCAAGTACTTTTTTTAATTTATCACTTTATCATTTTCAACCCTTTGAATAAATATATCATTCATGCTTGGCAAAATTTCATTGAATGATTGTATCTGAATGTGGGGGAGCAACAACTGAAGCAAATCATTTGTTTTAATATTGTTCTTCAGTTTTATTTTTACAGAACACAAACCATTATTGCCGGTTGTTTCAAGAATTTCAATATTGTTGTTTGTTGCGCGGTTTATTTCTTCTTTTCCTCCTTTGTATGAAATTTCAAAAATATTTGATTTATATTTTTGTTTGATATCGGTAACAGAGCCTTCGAGTATTTTTTTTGCTTTGTTGATTAATGCTATGTTGTCACACAATTCCTCTACAGAAGCCATATTATGGGTTGAAAAAATAATTGTGGCTCCTTTATCCCTGAAGTTTAAAATTTCATTTTTAATAAGATTTACATTTATAGGGTCGAAGCCACTAAACGGCTCATCGAAAATCAGCAATTCGGGCTCGTGTAAAATCGTTATTATAAATTGCACTTTTTGCTGCATACCTTTGGAAAGTTCTTCAATCTTATTGTTCCACCATGCCTGCAATTCGAATTTTTCGAACCAGTATTTTAATTTTGTGAGAGCATCATATCTTGTTAATCCTTTAAGTTGTGCAAAATATAATGCCTGTTCCCCGACTTTCATTTTTTTATATAATACTCTTTCTTCGGGTAAATAACCAATTACTTTAATATGTTTCTGATTGAGTTTTGCGCCTTTGAAAAACAATTCACCGCTGTCGGGTCCGGTAATCTGGTTTATTATCCTTATAAGTGTTGTCTTTCCAGCTCCGTTGGGTCCAAGTAAACCGTAAATGTTTTTTTCGGAAATGGAAATGCTTATATTGTCAAGTGCTTTAAATCCGCCGAATTGCTTGTTGACATCATTTACTTTTAATAGTTCCATGATTTTATATATTAATAATAAAGCCTTACATCAGCAATTATCTGCAAAACGTAAAGCTTTATTATTTGAAAATTAACGATAAATTCAGAAGACATTTGTTTTATTTTTATTCCATCGTTCAAGTTTATCAATACCATCGGTGAAGTTGTCAACAAATGCTTTTGCAACTCCCATTTTCTGCATTCTTTCCTTTACCATTTTTTTCATTTCGTTGGCAGTCAGATTCGGACTCTTGAATTTACCGTTTTCATAACAATGATTACAATAAATCGTTTGTGTGTGTTTGCTGGTTGCAGACTCAACAGGTAATCCGCAACTTTGACAGGTTTTAAGGTTTTTCATTTTTGCTGAGTTTAAGTAACATACAAATATACAAAAATGTTTTAAAAGTACATAATAGTTGGCAATATGATTTTTTTTTAATTTCTAATAAATTCTTTTAACGGTTTTTGCAAGGAAAATTATATTGAGAAAGTATCAGTTAAAAAGTATTATTTGGATAAAATTGTACTTGGATAGTTAATATGTTTTGCTTTTAAAAATAATTGTTACAAATGATGAGCTATAAGTTCAAATAAGAATAATTCAAACGACACAATTAATTAAAAAGTAATTTGACAATCCATCGCTTAACACTCGTAATACTGCCAATTCTGAAGAAGCGTAATATTTTGTTAATGTTCAGAACAATATAAGAAACAATTTTTCCTTTTGTTATTTTATGTGAATTTTGTACTGTATCATCAAAGAAAATATTTCCTGTCATTTCGACATTTGGTCTTTCTCTTTTTTTCTTCTCAATAACAATAACACTGTCGTAATAATGTATAGAATCTACTGATTTGGTGAAATTATTTGTCTTAAAGAATTTTTGTTCAGAGTGATATGCATTTAAATAATCTATGAAATTCTTAGTGTATGCTATAAATGTTCCTTTTCTTTTGTATCCACCACCATATGCTAACCAATATGAAGTGTGCAAATCTTCACATAAATATACCCCATCTTCTTTTATATGTTCAAATAATTCCTCATAGCTGACTATTTGCTGAATCATAGTATGTCCGCCATCATCTATTAACACATCAATTTTAGGAATTGTTTTTTTTATTTCCTGTAAAAACTTTTTATCGGTCTGTGATCCTATAAATATTTTAATGTTTTCTTCTTCAAGTTCTTTGCACCAGGGATTAATATCTATACCGTATATTTTTGCTTTTTCTCCAAAGTAACTCTTCCACATTTGCAAGCTACCTCCCTGATTTACTCCAATTTCAAGAATTGTTGTTTCTTTATCTCTGAATCTTGAAAAGTGCCTGTCGTAAATATCGAAATAGTGTATCCATTTATGAATAAGCTTTTTGTTATTTTGTCTGAAATATTTTTCTAAATCATTCACTTGTTTTTTATTTTTTTAGATAAAAAAATAAAGTATCTGTTATACATAAGTATCTGATTAAATATAAAGGTTCGATATTCAAATGTAAAAAAATTATTCAAAAAACTCTTTCATTTTGTCAAAAAAACTTTTATCCTTGTTTCTCGGATGGGGTTTG
>JAQUPB010000128.1 GCA_029004185.1 Bacteroidales bacterium
CGGGCGAAGGAACCAATGTAAAAATTGAAATAAACACAAAAAGTTTTAATAAAATAACATGAAATCATGGGAAACAAAATAAAAATCATTGTGGCAGAAGACCACGAAATGTATCGCAAGGGTATGGCAGAAATTCTTAAAAGCATCGATACCGTTGAGCTTGTGGATGAAGCTTGTGACGGGAATGAATTGCTAAACATTGTGAACAAAATTCCGGTTACTGAAAATCAAAATCCGGTTGACATTATTTTTATGGACATAAAAATGCCAAACATGAGCGGTATTGATGCAACAAGGGAAATATTGCGTAAATATCCTTCAATAAAAGTAATCACATTAACCATGTTCGGCGATGAAAAATTTCTTCAAAACATGATTGATGCAGGAGCAAAGGGATTTTTGCTGAAAAACACCACAAGCAAAGAAATAAAAAGTGCAATAAGCAATGTGATGAAAGGCAGTACATATTTTTCGGTAAAATTTCTTTCGTCGGCTTTCAGTAATGCGTATAAAAATAAAATTGCAGACGACGAACCCGAAAAAATAAAGATTACCGATACTGAGCACAAAATAATTCAGTATATAGCAAAAGGACTATCGTTCGAAGAAATAGGCAAAATTCTTAATGTAAAATTTAATACCGTTAAAAATTTTGTTTATCCGATATATAAGAAAACCTCATCAAAAAACAAGACTGAGCTTATTATTTATGCCTTAAGAAACCGGCTGATTGAAATGGAAGATTTGGATATCAAAAATGAAGAACTGATTCTTGAAACTTTTTCTTTTTAACAGGAAGTACGAAGTAAGAGGTATGAGAAGTTTAGCTTTATTCATACATCATACATCATACATCTTACTTCATACTTCTATAATTTTCCGGTAGTCAGCAGAAAAAACACTAAGCTCTCTGCTCTACGCTCTATGCCCCAAGCCCTACGCTCTATCTTTCAACCCAAGCACTTCAAACAACCTCACATCATCTTCAATTTTTGTATTTGCTGTGGTAAGAAGTTTTTCGCCTATAAATACCGAATTTGCGCCTGCAAGAAAACATAATGCCTGTGCTTCTTCTGTCATGTTTATTCTTCCTGCGGCGAGTGAAATGTTAGTTTCGGGCATAAGAATGCGGGCGGCAGCTATGATGCGGACAATTTCCCAAACCGATACCAGCGGCTGATTTTCAAGTGGCGTTCCTTTAACGGGAACCAAAGCATTCACCGGAAAATTGAACGGATGTTTTTTTTGTGAAGCAACCGTGTGCAGTAAACTTATCCTGTCCTCATTGCTTTCGCCCATTCCTATTATTCCACCCGAACAATAAGGCATTCCTGCATCAATTAAATTATTTATTGTTTCAAGACGGTCATCATAAGTTCTTGTCGTAATAATTTCGGGATAAAAATTCCTTGAAGTATCGAGGTTATGATTATATCCTGTTATTCCTGCTTTTAGGAGTTTCGCGACATTTTCTTTATTAATCATTCCTAAAGTGCAACAAACATCCATGCCTAGTTTCCGCACTCCCTCAGCCATTTCAATTATATTTTCAATGTTTTCGTCCCCTTCGGCATTTCGCCATGAAGTACTCAGGCAAACTCTTGTTGCTCCTGATTCTTTTGCCTTAATAGCTTTTTCAACAACTTCGGCAACAGTTAAAATTTCCTGTGGTTTTATTCCTGTATCGTAATGCACCGACTGGGCGCAATAAGCACAATCCTCAATACATTCACCTGTCTTAACCGAAATCAAAGTGCTTATTTTTATTTTTCCGGAGTCATGAAACCTGCGGTGAACGGTTGCTGCTTCATAAACCAATTTCAGCAGCGGCTTGTTGTATATTTCTCTTACTTTTTCTATTTTCATTTTTTTATTTATCATAGTAAAAAAAAACAAACGAGTATCCTTTTATAAAACTCAAGAACAATCGAAAATCAATTGCTAAATTATATAAACAAACTCAATTCCAAAACAAAGGTATTAAATATTTAAAACAGCCTGAAACCATTTTCTTATAAGTTTGTACCGGCAAATATTAGTAATTTGTACTATTAAAAATTAGCAAAAAGTACTTTTTGCGAAAAAAAGCAAAGTTTCCCTTTGTCAAGTGGATTAATAATGTTTTATTTGTTAGCTTTTTTAAAATTATTTAATTATTAGTAAACCAAACATTATAGAATGCTAAGAACAATTAACGAAATAGTAAAAGACATAGATGCTTTAAAAAAAGACCTCACAAAACTTTTGAATAAGCCCGAAACCGGAATTACCATTCAAAATTATGAGCTCGAAGAAAAGTGTAATTTCCTGAATGAAGTAGTGAATAAAGCTAATGTTTTAATACATGTTAATGATGTTATAAAAATGACGCTTGTTTGGGGAAACAGTAAATTCAAGGAAATACTGGGTTACACTGCGGAAGAAATTACTGCAATGGGTACTGATTACAACAAAACTCATTATCATCCCGACGATTATAAATTATTAGTTGAAGCGGCAGAATTCTTCAAACAGGAAAAGGGAACCACTCATACATTGCTTTACAGAGTAAGACATAGAGACGGCACCTGGATGAAATTAATTACAACACGCTCTCTTTTTAAACGAAAGCCCACCGGAGAGCCTTGGCTTGTAATTGCCATAACAATAAAAACCGATGCCGACCTTCACACAAATGTGTCAATGGACGAAACGAGAATAAAAAACAACCGCAAAAAAAATGCAGTTCTCATTGAAAAGCTTACAAAAAAAGAACTGCAGATTATAAGTTATATTGTAACCGGAAAGTCCAACAAAGCCATTGCAACAGAATTGGGATTAAGTTTCAATACCATTAATGTTCACCGCAGAAATATTTTCCTGAAACTTAAAATAACAAAAACAGCGCAACTTGTAAATTTTGCAACCGATAACGGACTTAATTAAACAAGTACTTAAAGTGCCTAAAATACTTCAAGTATTTAAATTATTGAAAATACATGCAATTCAAAGATAGCAATTAGCAACAAAAAACATATTACAATTATGGGAAGTAAATTTTTATGGATACTTGACAACGGGCATTCAAAAGTAACACTTGGCAAGCGTTCACCTGTAATGGAAGACGGCAAAAGATTTTTTGAATATGAGTTTAACAGGGATATTGTCAGAAGAATTTCGCATCAGCTTATAAGCTGCGGCATTCATCATCACATACTTGTTCCCGAAACCGCTATTGAAGTTAATATAAGAGAAAGATTATGCAGGGCAAATAACATTATATCGAATCTGCCTAAAATTTTCATTACAATACACAGCAATGCTTTTGGTTGTGGAATGAACTGGGAAAACATTGACGGAATAGAAACTTATTACCATAAAAAAAACATAAACAGTGAAACTCTTGCCTCCATTTTTCATGAAGCACTGGTAAAAGCACTAAACTGGACAGACAGGGGACTTAAAACCAAAATTCATGATAAAAACGGTAAACTCATAGATCCTTACATCCTCAAACAGCCCATTCCCGCAATAATGACTGCAACAGGCTTTTACACCAACAAAGACGAATGCACAAAACTATTATCGGATATGTGGCGTGAAAGAATTGCAAATGCTCATTTCGAGGCAATTAAAAAAGCAGAAGAAAATCTAAAAGAATCATTATTCCTTCAGCCGGAAATGAACGAAGCAATGTAGTATTTTTTAAAATCATTTTTTTCTTGCAATTTTTATTATAAATTATTATATTTATATTTTTGCGAAACTTAGCTTTTTCAAAAAGCGTAAAAAATAATGTTATTCATATTTAAAGAAAATGAGCAATAAGGTTAAGGTAGCCATAGTAGATGACCACGAAATCTTTCGCAACGGATTACGCATGGTTGTTGACAGTTTGGATTATACCGAAGTAATTGCCGAAGCTCCTGACGGAATGGAGTTTTTAAAAATAATTGAAAGCAAGCAGCCCGATATTGTTCTGATGGACATAAAAATGCCTGTTATGGACGGCATTGAAGCAACAGCCATTGCAGTAAAAAAATTCCCAAAACTCAACATAATAGCATTAACAATGTTCGGTGATGAAAAGCATTTGCAGGAAATGATTGAAGCAGGAGCAAAAGGATTCTTACTTAAAAACATTAAAAAATCAGAACTTGATATTGCAATGCGTTCAATCATGGAAGGGAAAAATTATTATTCAGGGGAATTACTCGGATTTTTCACAAAAAAATACTTTGGCAATAATCCTGCCAGCGAAAGCGGACTTACAAAAAAAGAAATGGAAGTGCTTGTGCTCTCTGCCAAAGGTTATACAAGCAAAGAGATAGCAAAACAACTTTATGTTTGCTCAGCAACAGTTAATGCACATAAAACAAATATTCTTTCAAAAACCAATTCGAAAAATGTAGCGGAATTATTAATTTATGCGATAAAAAACAAATTGGTTAATTTAAGTGACTTAGGCATTCAGCCACTTGAAACATCATAAGATTTGCAGATGTTCTACTTCTTCTTAGGAGGAGTTTTTGAAGTGCCTTTCACATTTTTGACAGCCGGTGCTTTATACTCACTTCCCTTAACATACTTTTTAGTTGCAATAATATTTCCATCAATATCATAATATTCCCAAATCCCTTCCTTTAAATCATTTTTATAAGTTCCGCTTGCAATAAGTACGGCTTTTGAATTATAAAATTTCCATGCACCATCCATCCTGCCCCTTACATAATTTCCCTCGCTCTTTTTTTCTCCATTCACCGAATAGTAAGTAATCCAAAGACCTTCTTTTCTGCCTGATTTGTATGAACCCTCCGCACTTACCTGTCCTGTTGCATAATATTTTTTACACTCACCGTCTTTGAGTCCGTCAAAATAATTTACTTCTTCCATAACCCCGCCGGTTCCCGCATGATACCTCGTTGCAAGTCCGTGTTTTTTATCGTTTACATATTCAACCTGATATATTAAAGTTCCGTCATAATTAAAAAACCTCCATGTTCCCTGCTTTCTGCCAAATTCATCCATCTGGTTCATTCCCCTCCTCCCTTTCTTTGCCTTTTCCTGTGAAAAAGAATTGCTAAAAGAAAAAATCAGGCCTAAAAATAAAACTACTGTTAATATTTTCTTAAATATATTATTCATCAATTTTTAAGAATATGCTTTTCAAAAGTAAGACAAAAATAACTCATATTGAATTGTTTTACAAATTTTAACCACAAACGACAAACCACAAACGACAAACCTGCCTGTTGGCGGGCAGACAATTTATATAATCAGGGTTTTACTACCGGAAAATTATGGTTAAATACTGTTAATTGCTGTGGTCCCAGAATATTTGAAAGAAAATCAAAATACACTTCAGTAAAATTAAATTTGTTACTATCATAATATTCTTCGGGAAGTGCCTTGTTGCCTATATCGCCCATGTCAATCGACTTTGTATTGTATTCCTCCAGTTCTTCATATTTCACAACTTTGCTCAAAACCGGCATTTGTCCGTAATCATTTCTTAAAAGCAAATCGGTAACTTTATCGGCAAGTGCCTGTGTCATCCTTCTGTCGTAACATCCGCACCGACCTGCACGAGCATAATAACCCGTAGCCTGTGCTCTTGCTTCAAGTCCTGTTTTTCTCGTAATTTCAGATGCAACAACCCCGCTTACACCTCCGAATAAAGGATGTCCATATTCATCAACCTCAGAACTCGCAAATATCTTTTCGGTTTTTCCGGTATTATCATCAAACCATCTCACGCCTTCGGAAATTGCCAGTATAAGGGATTTTCTTTTTGATGAATTATATTTTTCCTTTACTGCATTCAGAAATGCCTCTTTCTTTTCTTTGGTAATTTCAAATTCGGGAATAAGCGCCAGATCTGCTCCACCATACGCCGCAGTGCCTGTAAGCCATCCTGCATCTCTGCCCATTACTT
Source organism: Bacteroidales bacterium (assembly GCA_029004185.1). Classification (GTDB taxonomy): domain Bacteria; phylum Bacteroidota; class Bacteroidia; order Bacteroidales; family JAHJDW01; genus JAQUPB01. Next base: position 5,915 of record JAQUPB010000128.1, read on the forward strand.
CAAGAACAATGATTCTTGAATGCGAATCAACGGTAGTTCTCATGCGGCTTGCAAAATCCGCAATCCCCCTTGCCGCCGAGGGAAAGCCGGGACAAATAACCGCTTCAATTTCTTTATTTTTAAATGAATGAATTGTTCTTGTGCGTAAATCGTTATCAATTGTTTTCGGAAATCCGATAACAGGAATGCCTTCGGTTTCGAATAATTTTTTAGCAGCACCATTTGTATCGTCGCCGCCGATTGAAACAAGAACATCAATTTTATAGCGCTGAAGATTTTTTAATATCTGCGGAACCCTGTTTTCGGGATTTTTCTTTGATGGAAACGGATTTGTGCGGCTTGAATTCAATGCTGTTCCGCCATGCCAGCCGTCATAATGCTGGTTTGTAAGGTCAACAATTTCGCCATCGCCAAGCAGTCCCTTCCATCCTTTTCTTATGCCATAAACTTTATAACCCAATATCATTGCACGGTTTCTAATTGATTCAATGCTTGAATTCAATGCAGGTGTATCACCGCCGCCAGTGAGAATGGCTATTGTTTTGCCGCTAAATAATTTTTTGTCCGTTTTCATTTGTTATTATTTAAAACATTTACAAAAATAAAAAATTATGCCTTCTTCCCCAATAATTTGTTTTAATAATTAATAATTTGCATTTATCATAACCCATCACAACAAATCAGCTTCTAAAAAAATCAGACGCAGATTAACGCTGAAAAATCATACCTTCTTACCCAACAATTTTGTTCGCATAATTAAAAAAATATTTTTATTTTTCCTGAAAGTTCTGTTGTAGTTTTCTTTAAACAAATCAAAGTATTGAGCATTCTGTGTGTATTCAGTGATTTTATTTCTTCTTTCGGAAATTTTTACATTTTCAATATCGCGCAAAGCAAGCTCCCTTCCAAGGTTTTCCTGCAGTATTTTTGTTTCGTCATAAGGAAAATCGCGCTGATATAATTTTTTGAGAAGCGACATTGATTTATCATAATCTTTTTTCATAAAATAATAGCTTGCGGAATTGCAGATTAAATTATTATTATTGGATTTCATAATTAAATCGAAGAGATCAATATCTGCAAGTCCGTATTTCTCAATTGAAAAATGAGAATAATAAACCTTCATTATTTCGTAAACACCGTATATTTTACTGTATTCTGCCGTTCTGATGAATTCATTTATTCTAGCAAGAAGCCGCTGGTAATCTGCAGGAATCATATTCTGCCTTCTCATTTCTTCCGCCTTGGCGGTATTTACATCACAACCGGAAACATTGCCATATTTCACCATGATGTTGGTCAGCAATGAATCTGTTTCCAGATATTTCTTCTGTACAAGCAAATACTGGATTTTTGAAAAACAATTTTCGTATTCATTTTTTATTTTAACACATTCCTGCATCCTGAAATAATTACCATACTCTTTTATTGAAGCTGAGATAGCGCTGTCATCCTCAAGTTTGTATTTTTTCTGCATTAACTCCGCTTCATTTAAAAATTGCTTCGCCAGATTATTTTCATTCGCCCAGATGTTGAATTTCGCCTTATTAATTTTGTCAATTATTACCGGTTTCACCGATTCCCTCAACATATCATTCAATTCTTTGTTTTCGGGATAATAATATTTGCTTTGCATTTCTGCAGCTTCCGCAAGATTGTTAAATGCTTCCGGTTTTCTTTCCAGCAGAAATAATTGCTCTGCTTCTTCAATAAGCCTTATGTACCTCTGAAACATCGTCAACCCTATCAGCGAATCAACAAGCGGAAGCGGCTTTACTATTATTGCATTGTTTTGCTGATATGCTTTCGCGCGGTTAATTAATATTTCCGCCAACAGAAAATCTTTTTTGACAATTGCATTTCCGGCATCGTTTATTATCTCCTTGTAGATGCCGTTCTTTGCATCAGAAATACCTTTAGCAAGAACATCATTGTACGGAAAAGTTCTATCGTTGCATAACTCCGCAGCACTATTGAATTCCTCAAGCGCCCTTAAAAATTGCAGTGAAGAAATATATTTATTTCCAACTTCGATGTGATTGTTATAAACTATTTTCAGAAGCTCAACTGCTTCCTTGTTATTAGTAATATATTTTATATTTTTCTGTTGAAATTCGATTGCCCTTAAAAGATAAGTTTCAGCAATATCAAAATTTCTCGTTTCTATTGCTCTCTTGCAGAACATCAGGAAAGAGCTGTAAATCCCATATTTTGCAACATAAAGATTTCCGGCTAATTTTTCTTTTCTTGTTATCACCCTTGAATTCCCGAACAACAACTCCGCACTGTCGAGCAAAGCCACGGCATCGTGATATTTCTCCCTTCTGATGAATTCATCGCTTTCGGAAATATATTTGTTGAAAATAATATTTACAAGTTTTATTGTCTGCTCCCTCAATCTTTCTTCGGGATTCATTTTGTTCAAAACATTTAATGCTCTTTCATATGCATCTTTCTTTCTGTTATTTACAAAATCAAGGAAAGCTAACTGGTAATTCGAAGGCGCATAATGGGGATTGGCAACGACGGATTTCTGAAAATATTTGTATGCCGGAACATTTTCGTTATAAATAAGTTTTTCCATTCCTTTCCTGTAATAAAGCTCATCAAGCCCCTTTTCAAGTTTATCAAATTTATCAATCAATAAATTTGTGCGGTTTTCGATGTCATTTAATTTTACCAAAAAACCTATCGGGTCGTAACCTTTCAAATGAAGATACTCCTCAAATTTTTCTGCTTTCAACGAATCAATCCTCCGTTTTATACTGTGAACTTCCATGTCATTTACCGGTATTAAATCTATGTTTTGCTCATCAATTGCTTCAATGTCTTTTAACAACCTGCTTATTTTTCTCTCCGATTCATAGTATTTATTTACCAGTATTATTCTGCTGTCAAATATTTTTTTATTTTCATTATCATAAATAAAATCAATGTCCTGAATTGAAAATTTCAATTCAACATTTTTCGCCGAATCCTTAAAAAATATTTTGTCGGAAACAAAATTTTTA
>JAQUPB010000129.1 GCA_029004185.1 Bacteroidales bacterium
GCTTGTTTTTTCCAATCCCCACACTTCATCGGAGTTTCCATCTTTGAATATTTCCAGCGCATAAAATCCGTTTATGTTTTTTTCTTCTTTAAGTTCTCCGCCATACAACGACATTTGCTTGAACCGCATTGCTCTTCCTACAACAGTAACTTCATTAAGTTCAAAAGGATTTTTTTCGAGTTCAACATTCAGTACGGTTTCTTTTCCGGACAAAAGAATAATATTGTTTAGAATTACAGTTGTATATCCTACAAAACTTATTTTTATTTTAATTTTTCCTACAGGAATATTTTCAATTCTGAAAAATCCTTTTTCATCGGTTGTTGTTCCTTTTTGAGGTGAGGTTTTTAAAATTACAATGTTCGCTCCGGCCAACGGAATGCGGGTTGTCTTGTCAATCACAGTGCCGCTAACCGACTGAATTGTTTTTGTTTCCTGGCAAAAAGTATTTGCAGAAAAAAAGATTAATAAAAAAATGAAGAGTGTTTTTCCTGAAAAATAAATATCTGAAAATAATTTCGCCATTAAATTATTATTTAAGGATTATATGTTCCGTTTTGAGTAATCACAATATTGTCGAGCAACATATCAATCGGTATCAATCCGGGATTTTTTCCTATTTCATGAAGAAGAATAATATCAATTTCCCTGATGTTGTTGAGATTGTTAATTGTGAGATTTGCTGATGTTATAAAAGCATCAAAAGGAATGCTGTATAATCTCCATCCCGTAAAGTTTAAAGTTATTTCGTATTGATATGTTACGACCGGTGATTTGGTTATTACCTGTATTACTATAAAAGCTTTTGGGTCAATATTAGGGTTTCCGGCAAGATGAAAATTAAAATATGTATTTGCGATATTTGTGCTATCCATATTAAAATGAAAAACAGAATCGGCATTTCCGAATTTCACGGCTTTCATGCGTATTCCGCCCAGATACCAGTCCCATGTAACATTAATGCTGTTCACAAGGCGAAAATAATAATTGATTTTAGGATTTGCTGTATCCTGTTTTATGGAACCTGTTCCCCATGTTTCCGTGCCCACTTCATACTTGCTGTTCAGCACGCCGCCATCTTCGAAATCTGCAAGAACAAATTCTTTATATGTTGCAGGAACAACAATGTTTTCTTTTATCTGCGGACCTTCAAACTTTTCTTTTCTGCACCCTGCAAAGAAAATAAAGATTGCTAAAATAAAAATCAATAATATTTTAAATCTTTTCAGATGCATTTTTATTATGGTTTAAAAGGGTTATTGTTTGTCAATATAATTTCATCAAGTCCGCATATTGTTTTTCCCTTTGCAGGATTTCCAAGAAGCATTATTCTAACAGCAAGAATATTCGCAGGCTGTGGTAGCTGGTTTCCGCCGAAATCCTTCACTTGTCCTTCCGGTGGTGTGAAAACAACAGGAATTGAATCGTAACGGATGCTTATTTTTTTCCATCCAACCCAATTCAGAGTTATGTCATAAAGATATGTATCATCAGTACCTGCAATATTTTTATTGTCTCCGTTATCATCTTCATGAAACTGAAATTCAAGTTTTGCTTCTTTGTTACAGCCGGAAGTGTCGGAATATATGTAAGCATTAAAGTAAACTTTGTTGGAAAGATTTATAAGACCTGGAAAATAATTTGTCTGGTAAACAGCAGACGAAGGAATTTCTACGTATGCTATGAGCCAGTCCCAGTTAACTGTTCCGGCAATTATGAGAAAATCATTGTTAAAAGGCGAAGTGAGATTTGTATTTATTGTGTCTAGACCTCTTTTATACTGATATGTTTTAAAAACATCCATCGTAACTCCCGATTGTATCCACTTGGGACGCCACAATGGTTGAAGAAATCCGCATCCGAAATCATTTATTAATGTTCCTGTTGCCAATTTTACTGAAGAAATTTTAAATTTTACGGACATAGTGTCTGTGCGTCCTTCAAAAGATATTTTTGCTTTCACGCTGTCGTTTTTAAAAACGGGTAATATCGTAGATGAGCCGTCCCATGAAGCATTTGTTGCATCCAGATAACTGCTTTTGCCGGTCATTATAAAACGCGTTGTGCTGTCCTGTGTTATATCAATCTGCCATTTTATAATTGATTTGAATTTTGCAGTGAAATATATTTTTTCTCCAGATGCGAAATCAACTGAGGTTTTATTTGTTTTTAATGAATCAATAATACCAAACTCACCAAAAAGTTGTTCCAGCATGAGTTCATCTGGATTTGGCTTTTCTTTCCTGCATGCATGAAACACCATGCTGCAAATCAACAGCAATAAAATAGTGAAAAATATATTTAACTTAATTTTACTCATTATAATTTAAAATTTCATTGAGAATAAAATTATAAATTGGTTGATGTTATAATTATTCGATTTCTTGTTGTTATCAGTAAAGTCAAAATTAAGATATTGAAGTGTCAGGAATATTGATTCACTGTAGCGGTAACGCAAGCCGCCTCCTGATAATAATTCATTGCAGTTTATTTTCATGGCATTGAAATCAGTTATGCGGTTGTGGTCGTCGCGGACAGGAATAAATTCGTTTCCGTATGCATTAAGTATTTTCACTCCAAGCAATAAATCAAATTTGTTTGCAAATTCCCATTGAAGCCCTGCATCAAATAAATCTGATAGAAAATTAATCTTTGAAATTGTATCTCCGTTTCTGTATGTTGATTCAAATTTCCGTCCAGCAGTGAATTTCAAAATCTTTTTATAATTAATGGCTTTATTAATATTTATATCCATTCCTACCTCAATAGATGTATAATTTCTCAATGCATTTGTTCCCTGTCCTCTTATTTCCTCAAGTATGTTTGCAACTGCGAATAATTTAAATCTTTTATTTGGAACATCATAATCAATTTTCAGAATGCCTCCCTGACGGTTGGGAGTGGCAATGCCATAAGGCAAAACATTTCCATATACAGGATTATATTGCATTAATAAATTTGTTATTGTTGTTGCATAAATGTTTTCATCTTTTGTAATATCGAAAAGTGAAACAGATCTGTTGACTTGTGCATTTGTATATTGCGGGTAGATTTGCTGTGTGGCTCCATAATCCAATCTTTTTGATTGTGCTCCAGCGCTTCTGAAATCCGGTCCTACCTGATGGAATGAAACGGAAGTGGTGAATCCGACAGGAACAAATTCAACGGCACCGCCAAAATCAATAAAGTTATCAGTTAAATCGGAAAAAGTTGAATCGCTTTTAATATGCACTTTTGACATTCCCGCTTCGCCAAATATTTTGAACTTTATTTTTTCATTACCAAGATTAATGTTGAAATCGGCGGTATGCACCGGATTGTGGAATTCTGTTCCTGTATTTGCAGTTGCCTGCATTTCAAAATAATTTGCAAAGTGATAGGTCAGATTAAAATATTTGCTTTGATTTAATGTCACTTTTGCTCCTTCATAAAGGGTTTCAGGTTTTACAAGAATTGATGCGGTGTTGTTGCGTGCAATGTATCCGTCAACAAGTAATTCTTTTACATATTTTTTGAAAGTAAGTCCGAAATCCACATCAGCGCCCTGCAAATGCCACAAATCCTTTTGGTGGAAATTATCATAATAAACAAAATCTTTATACAAATGAAAAATCTCAGATTCGTTGTAACTGTCTTCCTGTATGGAATTGCATGTAGTATATGGTGAATTTTTAACATAAATATCGCCGGCACGGTAACGAACAGCATTTGCAATAACTCCCCTTATATAAAGCTGGCGGAAAGTAAGTGCTAATCCGTTTCCCCAGAATCCGCCGAATTGATTTGTGACTCTTGCCGCGGCAACAATCTCATTTGTTTTGTTGGGCATTATGTTGAAATTAAGGTCGAGAATATTCACACCTGCATTGACTTTCTTTCCTGTTATAGTATCGTCGTTCACAACATTGCCTGAAATGTTGCTGGTGTTTATGTACGACCTTCCCAAGCCGTTGAATTTAACTTTGCCGGATTGCGCCGATGAATTGCTGAGATAAATTCCGGCAAATAAAAACAAAAGAATTTTATATTTATGTTTTTTCATATAATAAATTAAAAGAATATTTTTAGTTCAACAGATGTTTCATTGCCCTTGAATTTATCTAAAGCAAAGTTTTTGTCTTTATACTGAAACCATCTTTCCCTGATGTAGAGAGCGACATTTTTAGCAAGCACAATATCAAAACCGGCTCCGACACTTATGCCTTGCTGGTTGCGTGGTTTTTTTGTCTCGACGTATGCATCTCTGTCGGCTTTGAGAACAACAGTACTGTCAAGCGATGCTTTCAGGTCAAGGTCGGTTTTGTTGTTTCCGATTATTGTTTCATAACCAAAATAACTTGTGAACATTATGTTATGAAACACCTCGTAATACAAATCGAATTCATGGCAGCTTATACGGAGCCATGCAGTATTGTCGGTTTTCGGAATTACTGAAAATTCGCCCTGCACCGATTTCAGCGAACCGTTATAAAAGAGATATAATGATTTATTAAAAATCTTCTGATTGAATTTCAACTGGAAATCAAAATTGCTGAAATTTTTAATTTTTAAAGTTGAATCATTAATGTTTACGACTTCATATACACCTCGGAATTGCCCGTAGGTTCGTGCATACGGACCAAAAACATTTCCTTTCCACCAGTTCCATCCTGCAACAAGGCGGTTCATCACAAGACTGTTTATCCTGTGTGTGTATGAAATCTGATTGTATAAATTATCAATCTCACGCGATACACCGATGCCTAATCTTATTTTAATTTTTTTTATTTGCTTTTCGGCAAAAATATGTCCGCCGATTCTGTTGTTTGTCAAATCTTCCATGTCAACCACCGGACTTGTAAACGGATTGTTGTTAACCTGAGATGTCTGAACAGAGGAAGTGGAATGCGTTAAAACCGATTCCGTTATTGTTGTGTTTGCAAATCCTGCATTTTCATTAACAAAATATTTTCCCAGACTGTAAAACTGAATTTCTGCCGGAAATGAAAAGGATTCTTTCGGTAAAGTGATTTTGAATTTTAATCCTTCACTCCAGTTAACAGGATACTGCGGACTGTAATAATTACCGGCTCCCGCTTCACCACTGAAAATTATTTTTCCGGCAACAAGATTATATGCCAACGTGTGAATGCTGTATCCTACGGGTTTTCCGTCAACACTGTCGGTATAGGCGATTTTGTTGAAGGTGTTATAAGAAATAAATTCATCTTTTGAAATATGCCATCCCAGCTGTCCACCAATTGCGTTATTAGGGATGATACTTGTATATCCGCCGTTCTGACTTGTCTTTCCGTATAAAGCTTTCATGAATAATCCGTGAGGCATGTTTGCCGATTCCATTATTATTCCCTGAAATTCTCGCTTTCCCCATCGTGCATCTTTATTGATGCTTCCTCTTTCAAAAAAATTATTATACTTTTCATTTGCATCGCCGAACGGTTCCCATGGTGTTCTTTCAAAAATGCTGTATCTGTCAACTTTGCTGATTGAACCAAGAGTTAAATCGGTAAGTTCATACCAGTGCAATCCTCCTATCCTGAAATTAAAATTTCCGAAATAAGTTGACATTGCTCCAGTGAAAGCGACAGTAAAATGCGACTTAAGAGTTCCGTAATTTGTTGCACCAGTGAAGAAATCTGTAAAATGAAGGTCGGTCTGAAATGAAGTGTTCTTTGTTGGTCTTCCGCCTAAATTGACAAGCAGCAGAGGTTCATCATATCCTTCATCGCCTACAAAAATATGTCTTCCTTCTAATCCGTTATAATAAGGCACTTTGATATCGCGATAGAAAGTTAAAAGCCGACAATAACCGTTAACCGTAATTTCTCTTAAGTAGTCGGGAATTTCATTGGAAGAAAAAAATCCTTTGTCCCCGGCATAAGTCAGATTCTGCAATCTTTTATCCGTTTGAATTTTGTCGATTCCGGTTTCGTTTTTTGCGGAATCGGAATTATGATATTTGGTGTCCTGCCCGTATGATGTTAAAATACGGAAGAACAACAAACAAATAAAAAATATGAAAATGCTTTTTTTCAGAAATTGTATTTTTATCAAAAGTAAGAAAAATTATTTTTGAAATTAAATTTTTGATGATTTGAAATCAAAAAACAATCAATGAAAAATTATTACACAGAGTTACACAGAGGATATAATTTTTTTACGAATAACTATTAACAAATAACTTTCTACATCAACGCAGTGCTGAAGTAACGTTCGGCACGGTCGGGGAGGACGGTGACGATATTTCCTTTTATTTTTTTTGCCGCTTCTCTTGCTCCCCAAACATTAGCACCCGATGATATTCCCACAAGCAATCCATGTTCCCTGCCTAATTCACGGGTGGTTTCAATTGCATCTTCATCGGTAACTTCAACAACATCATCAACTAATTTTCTGTCAAGAATATCGGGAACAAAGCCATCGCCTATACCCTGTATCTGGTGCAAACCGGGCTCATGTCCAAGAAGTGCAGCAACACTTTTCGGTTCAACGGCAATTATTTTAATATCTTTTTTGTGCTCCTTTAAAAATTTTCCTACACCCTGAAGAGTGCCGCCGCTGCCTACACCGGCAATAAAACAAGCTATGTCACCTTTCATCTGCCGCCAAATTTCCACTCCCGTTTCTTCGTAATGTACACGCGGATTATCGGGGTTTTCGAATTGCTGGGGAATAAAAATACGTTTATCTTTTTCCTGCATCTTTTTTACCAATTCAATTGATGCCTTAATTCCATCTTCAGCTTTTGTTAAAATAAGTTCGGCGCCAAGTGTACGTATCAGCTTCTTGCGCTCTTCGCTCATGTTGTCGGGCATTACAATTCTTACAGAATATCCTTTTAACCTGCCTATGAAAGCAAGACCAATTCCGGTATTGCCCGATGTGGCTTCAGCGATTATAGAATCTTTTTTTAAACGCCCGTCTCTTTCCGCTCCTTCAATCATTGACAGGGCAGGACGGTCTTTTATGCTTCCGCCGGGATTCAGAAATTCGGCTTTTACAAATATGTTTTCTCCTTTTAATTTTATTATCGGCGTGTTGCCAATCAAATCAAGTACATTTTCGGTTATCATAAATAAGTTTAAAATTTAAGGTTTAAAGTTTAAAGTTGGTTCGTTATTTTTTTATCAGCTTTTTTATTGCCACCAGGGCACAAGGACACAAAGTTACACTAAGTCGGATTACCTGTTTATTTTATTTTTTCTTTGTGAAACTTCGTGGCTTGGTGTCTTTGTGGCATATTTTTATTTAAATTTAATTATAAAATGATTTTATTCTAAAATCTAAAATCATATAAACTCTATTGTTGAATAATTAATTTTTTTGTTGAATTTATTTTGCTTCCTTCAATTTTTAAAAAATACAAACCCGATGTAAAAGTTGAAATATCAATTGAAATTTTATTGTTGATTTTATTTTCTTCTTTTTTATAAATTATTTTTCCCGCAATATCATATATAGAAATATACATATGTTCTACGGGTGATTTTTCGAATTCAATATTAATAATATTTTTTGCAGGAATCGGAGAAATATTTATTATTTGTTCTTTATTTTTTTCTGAAACACCTGTTGAATTCACAACTTCAACAATGTGCGGGTCGTCTAACTTGTATTTGCCGTCGTTGTCAATTGCTTTGGCAAGAACAATGGTAATGCCTGTTGTATCCGGCGTCCAGTCTATTGAGTATGGCGCAATTGTATCGCTTCCGATAAATGTTGAACCGACAAAAAATTCTACTTTTTTAACCGTGCCATCTATATCGTTTGCATTTGCCGTGATGGTTAACAGATTATTAACCTGAACAACATCATTATTTAAAGGTGTAAGAAGAGTCACTGATGGCTCATTTCCGCACATTCCTGTTAGTTCACATAAAGCATCATACTTCGGTGCATTTGTTAAAATGGAAAGATAATTCAGGTCTTCGGTAGCGCCCCAGCATCCGTATCTGCTCACACCTCCTCCGCTCATCACAAAATAATTTGCAACATCGTTTGTTCCGACAGGTGCAGTTCCGTTTGCATTTGAAGAAAACCAATTGTCTTTATAATTATGAATGACTGCAGTTTTCATCTCGGGCAATCTGTTTGCATTTATTCTGTTTGCAAGGTTAGTGGTGCTGCCTCCGCCATTGTCGGGTCCGCCTTCATATTGCAAATGTTTTAAATCCCACTGGTTTGCATAACCTGCTAATGTTTGTATGCTGCTTACATTATCATTACTTGCAGTTGTCATTGCGGCAACCACCTGCTGTGGCGTTGCACTACCCGAAGCTAGCCCATCATTAAAATATGGAGCAGAAGCAATTCCGTAAATAAAATTTTTCGGCGGTCCGTATGTTGTATTCATCCATGTGAGTACATCGTCATACCATGGCAACCATCCGCCTATCTGCCATGCAAAGACAGGACGTATGCGTGTGCGCGAGGCAACAGTAATTCCAAAAACTTGCTCGAATATTTGTCCGCAACGTATAACTCTTTTTGCCACACGGCGTGCTCTTCTCCTGTCGTCATATGTTGTACTTGCTCTTATGTCGGCATCTTCGGGAGAATTTAGAACCGCCGAATAATTATAATCGTATTGCGTGAAACTTCCGTTCCACACTTCGTTGCTGTATTCAATATAAATATTTACATCAGGACGTAAGGAATTTTTTATGAGTGTAGCAAGTTCTGTTATGTAGTTGTCATCGGCGGCAACAGGAATATTAATCCACATATCCCTGCCTGTATAATTTGCAAGAGCAACAACAATTTCCCACGGGGCGCCATTGCTCCATCTTGCAGCATCAACTTTCTGACGGTTTGTCCATGTTGTGATTCC
>JAQUPB010000130.1 GCA_029004185.1 Bacteroidales bacterium
GTGATTTACCGTTTAATGAGCTATTTATTACACATCTGGGAGATGCTCTGCCCTGCCAAATACTTTTGTTTGCGAGTAATTTTAATGACATTTGTCTTGGTAATATAAAAAACAAGTCAATTCATGAATTATGGAACATTGAAAAAATGATAAATTTAAGATACGGACAAAAACATAGAATACCTGAAAAAATGCCGTTTTGTAAAAATTGTTCTACATGTTAGAGAATTCAAATAAAAATATTTTGAAGTTTTTTTTATAAAATAATTAAAATGATGTTGCTATCATGATGCGAATAATTCCGGGAATTGAATTAGGTATAAGGACATTGATGAAAAGTCATTCAAACATACCTAGTTTGGTTCAGCTTGCAATTACCTCCAAATGCAACATGAGTTGCAAAATGTGTCAGCGGAAAAATATAAAAATCACTAATCAAAACATGCCATTTGAAAAAGCGAAAAAGATAATTGATAAGTTGCAAGGTATTTCGAGAATAGCTTTAGTTGGTATGGGCGAACCTTTTTTACATCCGGATTTATTTAATATTATTAAATATTGTGTTGATAGAAAAATATATACTCAGGTTACAACAAATGGAACATTACTAATGCCTGAAAATCTTGAAAGAGTTTTTAAATCAGGCTTACATAATCTCATAATTTCATTGGAATCAATAAAAGGAAATTCAATATTTGGACATAACGACCCTACTGTAATAAGCAATATTAAAAAAATCATTGAATATAAAAAAGAAAATAATTTCAAAAGACCTTATTTAACACTGCAAATTGTATTGCTTTCGGAAGTGATAAATGAAATTCCGGAAATTATTCAATGGGCAGAAATTAATGGAATTAAACACATTAATTTGTCGCGTACCAATATAATTACAGAACCTCATTTAAAAAGACCATCCAGAGAAGAGGAGATTGCTTTTTTTAAAAACCTGAAAATACTTCGGAAAAAACATAAAATTCGCATAGATTGCCTGCAAGACCAAATTTATCCCGGGTTTATTGGTAAGTGTTACCGATGGCTTTTATCTTTTTCGAATTTGGATGATTGGTGCTTAAAATGGAGTTATTGTATATACATACAAGAGGATGGTAGTGTAACTCCTTGTTTTCATCCCAGTCATAATAATTATGGAAATATTTTAAATAAAAGCTTAAAAGAAATTTGGACTGGAAAAGAATATCAGATTTTGAGAAACAGCAGAGCTATATTAAAACCTTGTATTGCTTGTGATAACCTTCGGGTCAATTTTAGAAATCCTGAAGTTATTTTAAGCAAATAAATTGTTTTGAATTTTAAAAATAATAATTTAAAGTTTGTATAATAACGGGTTTCTGATTATTTTTTTATCTTTGTTCATAACCTTAATTTTCTAAGTATTAAGGAAAGATAATCGGTATATATTGTTTTTTTAGTTTTGAAGCATTTTTATTGAACTTTGGCATTAATTAAAATTTATGGAAATTGATAGCTCTAAACATTCTTTTGTAACAATTGTAATTCCTTTTCGAGATGAAGAAAAATTTATTGCTAAATGTATTGATTCTGTTCTTGAGAATGATTACCCGAGGGAATCAATGGAAATAATTTTGGTTGATGGCTTGAGTACTGATAATTCAGTGAACATTATTAATGATTATATAAAAAAACACTCATTCATAAAAGTTATTGAAAACAAAAATAAAATTTTTCCTTGCGCTGTAAACATTGGTTACAAAGCATCGAAAGGAGATTATTTGATTATTTTAGGTGCTCATGCGGTTTATGAAAAAGATTATATTTCTAAATGCATCGAAACTTCATTGCAATATTCGGCAGATAATGCCGGCGGTGTTTTAACAACCGTTGGTTTGAATGAGGATTTTATAGGCAAATCAATTTCTTATGTTTTGTCAAGTTCTTTTGGTGTGGGAAATTCAACATTCAGAACGGGATGTGATACGGTAAAAGAGGTTGATACTGTGTTCGGCGGATGTTACAAAAGAAGTGTTTTTGAGAAAATCGGACTGTTTAATGAGGACCTTGTAAGCTCTTCCGACATGGATTTTAATGTGAGATTAAGGAAGAACGGAGGAAAAATAATTTTATCCCCATCAATAAAAGCAACTTATTATACAAGAACTTCATTTAAAAAATTTCTGAAAAATAATTTCAGAAATGGCTTCTGGGCTGTTTATCCTATGAGGTTTGTTGATTATATTCCTGTAAAATTAAGACATTTTGTTCCGTTGTTATTTCTTTTGGGGCTGCTTGGGGGAACGTTAATATCACTGGTGCTTCCGTTGTTTTGTTTTCTTTTAACCGGTGCGATATTCTTGTATTTCCTGACTGCTTATATTTTTTCGATGAAGTTTATGTCAAATGGGTTTCTGTATTTTTTATTTCTGCCTTTTTTGTTTTTTATTTTACATGTGACATATGGTGTCGGTTCATTTGTGGCATTGGTTAAAGTGGCTGGATATAAGTTTTTTAGTTGAGTGTTGAAGGAATTATTTAATAAAATAAATTATATTTGTATGTTATTAAAAAATAAAGATATTCTTTGTAATTTTCCTGAAAAATATTTTCAGCAACATCCTATCTGATAATTATGGATATCAACCTAAGCCTGATTATTCCTGTTTATAATGCAGAATCATTTATTCTTGACGTATTAATAAGTTTAACCGAATGGAAGAAAAAAAATAATTTTTCCGTTCAGATTATTTTGGTTAATGATGGCAGCAGCGACCTGACTGATTCGATAGTTGACAGCTATATAAAAACGAAAGATTCTTCAATTGAAATGATTTCATACAAATTAAACCGCGGGAAAGGGTATGCTGTAAGAACAGGTATGTTGGCTGCGAAAGGTAAATACCGGATTTATACAGATGCAGACATTCCATTCGGATTCGAAGTATTTAATAAAATGCAATATTACCTGGATTTCAAAGAATTTGATGTTGTAATCGGCGACCGTACCTTACCTGGCTCAAGTTATATTACGGAAATTCCCCAAATACGAAAAGCAGGAAGCATAATTTATTCTTTCATCGTCGGACGGTTTGTTGCAGGCGGACATTTTGATACACAGTGTGGAATAAAAGGATTCAGGGCTGAGACAGCAAATGATCTGTTTTCGGTAAGTAAAATAAACGGGTTTGCTTTTGATGTGGAACTATTATATGTTTCACTAAAGAGAAATTATGATATCAAGCGTCTTCCAGTGGTGTTGATTAGCCAGAAAGGTTCCAGCGTAAAAGTGCTTCGTCACGGATTCGGAATGTTTATAGATCTGTTCAGGATGAAATGGAATCAGTTAAGTGGGAAGTATAAAAAACAAAAATGACAGTATGAGTCAGGCATCCATATTAGATAAGTTTCCGAAAAAAAGAATTGAACTCCCTGAGACATTTCAAAAGATATATGATCAATACCGCATTATAAACCGTGAAGGAAAATCCAAAACCACATCATTGTCACAAAAGCTGGAATCGTGGATGCATAAAAAAGTGGCGGAAGATGTTGCAGGCGGCAATAAAAAATTATCCACTCTTGAAATAGGCGCAGGAATATTAAATCAATTACAATACGAACCGGCTCAGGAAGCTTATGATATTGTTGAGCCGTCTAAAGAGATGTTTGAGGGGTCTCCGTTGATTAAGAACATCCGTAAAGCATATTGCGACATTAACGATATCAATAATGAAATTTACGAAAGAATAACCAGCATCGCCACATTCGAACACATTATGGATTTGCCTGTGGTTGTTGCAAAAGCGGCTGTATTGTTAAATGAAAAAAACGGTAATTTGCGGATTGCTATACCTAACGAGGGAACGATTATGTGGAAACTTGGAACAATGATTACCGGATACGAATTTAAAAAAAAATACGGTTTGGATTACCGGGTTTTAATGAATTACGAACATGTGAATTCAGCAAAAGATATTGAGGATGTTTTGAGTTATTTTTTTGAATATAAAAAATGTTCGGTGTTTGGAATCAGCAAAAGCCTGGCGTTCTATAGATTTTACGATTGCAGAAAACCAATGTTGGATAGAGCAAAAGCGTATCTTGCAAAAAGATGAAAAGAATCCTTGAAAATGTTGTTATAAAAAAGTACACGGTTTAATGTTAAAGGAATTATATAATAAAATAAAAGAAAGCCGGGTTTGGAATTTATCAAACCAGAATGATTTGATTAATAAAAGTAAATACAGGTGGCTGATATTTACGCTTGGTTTTATTTTAATAATTGTATGGCAATCGTATTTTGTTTTCAATGGCAATAAATTAAGTGATAGGTACGGACGTGCAGATGCAAGCGGCTTTACTCATATTTATGCAAAAAATTTCTTTTACTATTTTTATTATCTCGATATTTTTCCGGTTGCAACAACATATAAACCTTTAACCTTTTCAAAAAGTTTTGCTGAAAAATCAATAAAGGAACACGGAGATAGCTTGTTAATGGAGTGGAAACACTGGTCAAGGCTCGGTGAAAATGCAAGAATATTCATGTATTTGCCAAATGCCATAATTAAAGGTTCTGCTGAAAATCCTACAATAATTCCTGCCAATTACTTGTTGTTCATATTTTCATTGCTGCTATTTTACTTTTTTGCATTTTATAACGGATATTTTTTTCTGGGATTTTTTATTGTGTTGCTTGTGGGCTCAAACCCCTTCTGTTTGTATGAGACTTACAATAATGAAAATATTTTTTCTTTAGTTATTTCATTGTTGCTTGTGCTCACTTCAATTCATTTTCATTTGTTTTTATCTGATAAAAAATTTAAAAATGTTAATTATTTGTTGCCGGTAATTTCTGGGTTGATAATTGGCACGGCAGTTCATGTTCGTGGCGAAATAATTGTTCTTGTCGTCTCAATGGCATTTATCTACGTTACTTTGAGTAAAACCAACTGGATAAAGAAAGTAGTGTTGTGTTTTTTGCTTATAATGTCATTTTCTTTTACAAAAAGCTATTGGACTAAATATTTTGATAAAAAATATAATGAAGCATGTATAATTGTAAAAGAAAATGGAGGAAATCCATATTATGGTGCAAGAACTGCTGAACATTGCTTCTGGCATCCTGTATTTTGCGGGCTGGGTGATTTTGGCGAAAAATACGGCTATGGCTGGGATAAAGACCAGGATGCGTACGCGTATGCGTTGCCAATATTAAAAGATAAATACGGCATAGAACTTAAATGGAAGAAAGGCGAGCTGGGCCTGGATGAATATTATGACAAACAAAAAAAATATTACAAATATTTGCCACAGTGGCCCGAATATCAGAAAGTGCTAAAGGATAAAGTGTTTCATGATGTTAAAAATGACCCGTTTTGGTATGTTTCTGTTATCGGAAAAAGGATAGACCAGATTTTTACATATACTTCTCCCGTGTGGATAACCGTTGCAAATCATCATCTGAATATTAAATTTAACAGCTGGTGGTTTATACCCATTGTTTTGCTTTTATTTATTTTAAGAAAATGGTTTTATGTTAAATTGCTGTTGTATAGCCTGCCTCTTGCAATTCCGCCTTTGATAATTTATTCAAAAAGAAATATTACTCTTGTTTCATGCTTTCATTTGATTTTAGTTGCAGTATTGTTATGTTTGCTGCTGGAAATTGTTTTGATGAAATTTTTAAAAAAGACAAATAATTAGTTTGTTTTGTTATAAATACTACTTATGCTAAAAAGAATAATTGACATTATTTTCAGTCTTATCGGTTTGATTATTTTATCCCCGTTTTTAATGGTTTTTTCATTAATAATAAAATTTAATGACGGTGGATCTGTATTCTACAAAGCACTGCGTGTAGGATTAAATGGTAAATTATTCCGTATGTTTAAATTCAGAACAATGGTCGTAAATGCCGATAAAATTGGCGCTTCATCCACAACATTGAGCGATTCTAGAATAACTAAAATAGGCGTATTTCTGAGAAAATATAAACTCGATGAATTGCCTCAATTGATAAATGTACTTGCCGGAAGCATGAGTATTGTTGGTCCGCGTCCCGAAGTAAAATATTTTACCGATATGTTTACTGAAGAAGAAAAGGCAATATTGTCAGTAAAACCCGGTATTACCGATTGGGCTTCTGTCTGGAACTCCGATGAAGGGAAAATTCTTGAAGGTGCTGAAGACCCCGATAAAGCATATATGGAACTTATATGGCCTGAAAAAAAACGCTTGCAGTTGAAGTACGTAAAAGAACAATCTTTCCTTAATGATATTAAGATAATATTTTTAACTTTGCGGGCGGTCTTTATTAAAAACTAAAGCAGTTATTTATATAAATAATAAATGGATTTTTCGAAAGAATTATTGAAAAAATTATATTGCACAATGCTAAGAATAAGGCATTGCGAGGAAAGTCTGATTGAGCCAATTTTAGACGGTTCGGTGAGATGCCCTGTTCATCTTTATTCCGGACAGGAAGCAATTGCCGCAGGTGTTTGTTCGAATCTCGAAGAGAAAGATTATGTTTTTGGAAATCATCGCTCACACGGGCATTATCTTGCAAAAGGCGGCGACATGAATGCAATGGTTGCTGAAATATACGGAAAGTCAACAGGCAGTGCAAAAGGAAGAGGCGGCTCAATGCACTTGATTGATGTTGAAAATGGAATTATGGGCGTGGCTCCGATTGTTGCAGGAACAATATCACTGGCTTTGGGTGCAGCTCTTTCGTCGAAAGTTAAAAAAGACAATCGTGTTACGGTTACTTTTTTTGGCGACGGGGCAACGGGAGAAGGCGTACTATACGAATCTCTTAACTTTGCTTCATTGAAAAAACTTCCTGTTATTTTTGTGTGCGAAAATAATTATTATTCAACTCATCTGCATATTAGCGAAATCAGAACCAACGATAATATTTCGGAAATAGCAAAACCTTTTGGTATGGCTTGTTTTAAAGTTGACGGGAATAATATTTTTGATGTTTATGAAAAATCAAAAGAAGCAGTTAATTTGTGCAGAGGCGGCAAGGGTCCTGTTTTTATGGAGTTTTTAACTTACCGCTTGAGAGGTCATGTGGGTCCCGACGATAATGTTCAGGGTTCACACACTGACATTCGCCCTAAAGAAGAAATTGAAAACTGGAGAAAAAAAGATCCTTTGATTTTTTTATCATCATATTTATTGAAAAATAATATTTTTTCACAGCAACAGCTTGATGAAATGAAAAAAGAAGTTGAAAAGGAAGTATCGGCTGCAAAAGCATTTGCTGTGAACAGTGAAAAACCATCTAAAGAAGAATTAAATTATTATGTCTTCAAACAATAACAGGGAACTCAGTTATAGTCTGGCAATCAATGAGGCGATTACTCAGCTGATGGATGCTGACTCAACTGTGATGCTGATCGGACAGGGAGTCAAAAGTCCTTGGTATGTTGGTAATACCTGCAATGACCTGATAAAAAGGTTCGGGGAAGAAAGGGTTATTGATACTCCTGTTTCTGAAAATGCAATGACAGGAGCTGCAGTGGGCGCTGCCATAGCAGGAATGAAAGCAATGGTTGTTCATCCCCGTGCTGATTTTGTTTTGTATGCATTTGACCCGATAATAAATCAGGCGGCAAACTGGCATTATATGAGCGGCGGACAATCCAATGTTCCGGTTGTATTCTGGCTTATTGTAAACAGGGGAGGAGAACAGGCAGCTCAGCATTCACAGGCATTACATTCTGTTTTTGCTCATATACCCGGATTGAAAGTTGTCATGCCTTCAACTGCATATGATGCAAAGGGACTAATGATTGCTTCAATAAATGATAATAATCCTGTTGTTTTTAGTGACGACAGATGGTTATATAGCCAAAAGGGAATTGTTCCCGAAGAACTTTATGAGATACCTATGGGCAAAGGCATTGTAAGGAATGAAGGGAAAGATATAACATTGGTTTCATATTCATATATGGCAGTTGAATCGGCAAAAGCGGTTGGGGAATTGAAGAAAGAAAGTGTAAGTGTTGAATTTATTGATTTAAGAACAATAAAACCATTTGATGAAGATTTGATAATTAATTCTGTAAAAAAAACAGGCAAGTTGGTTGTTGCCGATGGTTCGTGGAAAACAAACAGTTTTGCTTCTGAAATCATTTCTTCCGTTAATGAAAAAGCATTTGAATTTTTAAAAGCGCCCTCTGCCAGAGTTTGCCTGCCTGATACTCCTGCACCTTCTGCTTCTTCTCTGGAAAATGTTTATTATCCCGATTACAAAAATATAATTGATGCAATAAAATCAGTACTGAAATGGAAAAAAGAAAAGTAAGATTTGTTGAACCCGCAAAGCTTTACCGGAAGATTAAAAATGAAATTGATGCGGTTTATTTTGATGTGATGTCAAGAGGTGAATTGATTGACAGAAGTCATTTGAAAAATTTTGAAGCAAATCTCGCGAAGTTTGTGGGAACAAAACATGCTGTAGGATTGAACAGCGGTTATGATGCGTTGCATATTTCATTAAGGGCTGCGGGAATAGGCAATGGTGATGAAGTTATTGTTCCCGCACACACTTTTGTGGCTTCATGTTCTGCAATAGTTAATGTGGGTGCAACTCCTGTTTTGATTGATGTTGCAAAAGATTTTAATATTGATGTCGGCAAAATTGAAGAAGTAATTACAAAAAAAACAAAGGCAATAATGCCTGTGCATCTAAGTGGATGGATGGCTGATATGCCTGCGGTAATGAAGATAGCTCAAAAACATAATTTAATTGTTGTTGAAGATGCATGCCAGAGTCTGGGTTCGACGATAAATGGCAAGGGCGCAGGTG
>JAQUPB010000131.1 GCA_029004185.1 Bacteroidales bacterium
ACCCCCTCTAACTATACGCCCTATTAAGACTTGCTTTCGCTTCGGCTTCATCCGTAAACGGATTTAACCTTGCTAGAGAGGAGTAACTCGTAGGCTCATTATGCAAAAGGCACACCGTCAATTACTAATTCTGACGAATCAGAGTGTTCATCTCCGGCCGCTTGTAAGCGTATGGTTTCAGGTACTATTTCACTCCGTTGTTCACGGTTCTTTTCACCTTTCCCTCACGGTACTAGTTCACTATCGGTCTCTTTAAAGTATTTAGCCTTGCCAGATGGTGCTGGCGGATTCCCACTGGATTTCACCGGTCCCGTGGTACTCAGGATACTGCTAGGTTGCAAATTTTTGTCATGTACGGGACTATCACCCTCTATGGTATAGCTTTCCAGAAATTTCCATTAAAAATTCGCAATCCACATTGCAGTCCTACAACCCCAATTTTGCCGTAACAAAATTGGTTTGGGCTTTTCCCTGTTCGCTCGCCACTACTTGGGGAATCACTAAATTGTTTTCTTTTCCTCCGGGTACTTAGATGTTTCAGTTCTCCGGGTTGACTTTCCGATTACTCGGAATACCCCGACTTCATCGGGGTGGGTTTACCCATTCGGAAATCTTCGGATTGAAGGTCATTTGCACCTCCCCGAAGCTTATCGCAGCTTATCACGTCCTTCGTCGTCTTAAAGAGCCAAGGCATTCACCATACGCCCTTAATTACTTTCTTAACGTATTACTCGTATTCTAAATTTTATTAAATATTTTCTTCCAATATGTCAAAGAACTTTTCAATTTGAAGATTTGAAAATGTGATAATTCGAAAATTATTTCATTTTTAAATCAAAATTGATTGTGAATTATTTTGGTGTTAAACCAAAGCCTTTTTAATAATCAGGCGCACTTCTTAAATTTATGCTTAATTCATTATTTTAAAGAACTATGTTTTTAATTAGCTAATTATCAAATTTTCAAATTAACTAAAATTTATTATTAGTGGAGAATAACGGATTCGAACCGTTGACCCTCTGCGTGCAAGGCAGATGCTCTAGCCAGCTGAGCTAATTCCCCTAAGACTTTACTATTATATGTAGTCCCG
Source organism: Bacteroidales bacterium (assembly GCA_029004185.1). Taxonomy (GTDB): domain Bacteria; phylum Bacteroidota; class Bacteroidia; order Bacteroidales; family JAHJDW01; genus JAQUPB01. Next base: position 1,091 of record JAQUPB010000131.1, read on the forward strand.
AGCAGATTTGAACTGCTGACCCCTACATTATCAGTGTAGTGCTCTAACCAACTGAGCTACGGGACTAAATTCCTTTGCTCAAAGGCAAGGCATATCACTGAAGCCCATCTTAGGTTTTTGTGCACACAAAAATAAAAATTGAAGAAACAAAGCAGCAAATACCTATTCTCATTAAATAGAACAGAATAAAATCTACTCTAGAAAGGAGGTGTTCCAGCCGCACCTTCCGGTACGGCTACCTTGTTACGACTTAGCCCCAGTCATTGGTTTTACCCTAGGTAACTCCTTGCGGTCATCAACTTCAGGTACTCCCAACTTCCATGGCTTGACGGGCGGTGTGTACAAGGCCCGGGAACGTATTCACCGTATCATTGCTGATATACGATTACTAGCGAATCCAACTTCACGAAGTCGAATTGCAGACTTCGATCCGAACTGAGACCGGTTTTAGAGATTGGCATCCTGTCACCAGGTAGCGACCCTCTGTACCGGCCATTGTAGCACGTGTGTAGCCCTAGACGTAAGGGCCGTGCTGACTTGACGTCATCCCCACCTTCCTCACTGCTTACGCAGGCAGTTTCCTTATAGTTCCCGGCATTACCCGATGGCAACTAAGGATAGGGGTTGCGCTCGTTACAGGACTTAACCTAACACCTCACGGCACGAGCTGACGACAGCCATGCAGCACCTCGTAAATTGCCCCGAAGGGAATACCGGTTTCCCGGTAAGTCAAAATACGTTCAAGTCTAGGTAAGGTTCCTCGCGTATCATCGAATTAAACCACATGCTCCTCCGCTTGTGCGGGCCCCCGTCAATTCCTTTGAGTTTCAACCTTGCGGTCGTACTCCCCAGGTGGATAACTTAATGCTTTCGCTTAGCCGCTGACAGTGTATCGCCAACAGCGAGTTATCATCGTTTAGGGCGTGGACTACCAGGGTATCTAATCCTGTTTGATCCCCACGCTTTCGTGCCTGAGCGTCAGTTATAATTTAGTGAGCTGCCTACGCAATTGGTGTTCTGTGTCATCTCTAAGCATTTCACCGCTACATGACACATTCCGCCCACTTCAAGTATACTCAAGAACAACAGTATCAATGGCAGTCCTACAGTTGAGCCGTAGAATTTCACCACTGACTTATCATTCCGCCTGCGCACCCTTTAAACCCAATAAATCCGGATAACGCTTGGATCCTCCGTATTACCGCGGCTGCTGGCACGGAGTTAGCCGATCCTTATTCTTACGGTACCATCAGTCCTGATACGAAATCAGAAGTTTTTTCCCGTATAAAAGCAGTTTACAACCCATAGGGCTGTCTTCCTGCACGCGGCATGGCTGGGTCAGACTTGCGTCCATTGCCCAATATTCCCTACTGCTGCCTCCCGTAGGAGTCTGGTCCGTGTCTCAGTACCAGTGTGGGGGACAATCCTCTCAGAGCCCCTAGACATCGTAGTCTTGGTGAGCCGTTACCTCACCAACAAACTAATGTCGCGCATGCTCATCATTAACCGCCGGAGCTTTAAAAAGAAAAAGATGTCTTTTTCAAATATTATGGAGCATTAATTCCGATTTCTCAGAGCTATTCTCCGGTTAATGGTAGATTGCATACGTGTTACGCACCCGTGCGCTACTCGTCAGCACGTATTGCTACGCCTGTTACCGTTCAACTTGCATGTATTAAGCCTGCCGCTAGCGTTCATCCTGAGCCAGGATCAAACTCTCCATAGTAAGTTTGATTTTAAATGACTCATATGATTTTATTCCACCAAAAAATTTTTGGGGGTATTTGCTACATTTGCTATTTCTTCAATTATTCAAAGAACATTAATTTATGCTTTATTATATTCTAAAACTTATTCCAAATAAAAAATGATTTTTTTAAATGGGGTGCAAAGATATAATTCTTTTTATAATAAACAAAAATTAAATTCAACTTTTCTTTAATAATCTTTTCTGCAGGGAGTTTTAACTTTACTAATACTGCTAAAGAAGAGGAGATTAGGGAAATTATTTTTCAGCTAATATGACAGTAATTTATTTTTTACGGGTCGATAGCTCCTTCAAAAACATCAATATTTCCAAAGTATTTTATGGAATTTTTAATATATTCGTGAACAGGCTGAGGGGCACCTATTTTAATATCGGACATGAGCCGAGAGTTATCGAACACCTGCCCCAGTTCTGTGAAATCAAGATATGGTTCTAATCCGGCAAATAACATTCTTAATTTTCCGCTGTCGACAAATGTTTTATTCCAATAATCAAGATAATCCGAATAGTAATTTAATTCCTGATATGGTTTTAGGCGGTTTCGTGCCCAGTTTTTCATTTGTGATATCATTGACTTATCAACGAATTTAAATAAAGGTTTATCTTTATAACATTCGTGAACAACATTTGTGATTTTCGAAGAGTTTGAAGCTGATTCTATACCTGAAGAAACATGATATATATAATGGTTTCTTTTTGTGAAAAGTAATTCAATAATTGCAGCCGAAGCATAATCTACTGGTATAATGTCGAGTTGCGAAAGTGGATTAACGGGTACAAGACGCATCATATTTACTGTTGCAAGTGCCCATAAAATAACTGTAGATCGGGGAAGCCATGGGCGGCTGTCGCCCATTATTATTGAAGGACGGGCAATTAATATTTTTTCTTTCGGCAGTTGTTTGTGTATGTTGATTTCTCCCATCATCTTTGTATAAGTGTATTTTACCAGATGATTTGCATTAAGATTTGGTGATTCGTCTTCATAAACAATCCGGTTTTTAATATCTTTTCCGCAAATGGTTGCTGTGCCGATATATAAAAATGTTTCAAGATTTTTAAGCTGTTTTGCCCACGATAAAACCTGATTTAGTCCGTCAATATTAACTCTTTCTACCAGATCATCATAAATCTTGGAAAAAGAAGTGTTGGCAGCGGAATGGATAATTATATTTACATCATTTAAAACGGTATTTTTCATCAATGAATCCGTCAATTGCTCATCGGAAAGATTACCTATGACGGGAATTATTTTGTTTTTATCAAGATAATCTTCGTGCAGTTCAAAAATATGCTCAATACGGGCATTTGCTTCTGCTTCTGAAATTGAGCGAACAAGACAGTAAATTTTATCTATTTCTTTTCTTTTTGAAAGAGCTACGAGTAATTCCCCGCCTAAAAACCCTGTTGCACCTGTTATAAATATATTCATATTATATAAATTATTCGAAAATTTTTAGTCCTATTATACCTATTATTATTAAAACTATTGAAATTATTTTTGTCACCGTAATTGATTCATGAAACCAGTACATTCCTATAATTGCGATTAGTGCCGTTCCCGTACCTGCCCATATTGTATACGCAACACTTATTTCTATTTTCTTTAAAACCAGAACTAAACAAACCAACGCTATTCCGTAGAAAACAAATATCCTTATTGAAGGAACCAGTTTAGTGAAACCTTCTGCAAGCTTCATGTTAATTTCAGCAAGGACTTCGAAAACAATACCTATTGCTAATATCAACCAGAAAATATTTGTTTTTAAAAAATCCAAAATTAAATAAACTTTTATTTAATGAATATTTTTTTAATAATTAGTTTCTGAAATCAGATTATTTCATATTCGCTGAGAATAGCTTCCATTATTTTTTGAAGCGACTGCGCCTGTGTTCGCGCTTTACCCGCAAAATCCATTCCTTTTCCTGCATATATTATATCTCTTGAGGAATTTACTATTAATCCGCATTCTTTATTAATACCGTATTTGGCAACTTCACTCAGACTTCCGCCCTGGGCACCTATTCCCGGAACCAAAAGAAAATTATCGGGAGCAAATTTTCTTATGCGGCTCAGCATTTCTGCTTTGGTGGCTCCAACAACGTACATAAGATTATTTTCATCTCCCCATTCTTTCGATTTTGTGAGGACTTCTTCAAACAGCATTTTTTTGTTTTCTGTTTGCAATAATTGGAAATCCTGTGCTCCCTCGTTTGAAGTGAGAATCAGTAGAACAACCCATTTGTTTTTAAATTCAAGAAATGGACTTACTGAATCAAAACCCATATAAGGAGCAACGGTTACAGCATCAAAAGAAAATCCTGTTGTTTCGTCATCGAAAAAAGTTTTGGCATATAACTTTGAAGTATTTCCTATATCACCGCGCTTTGCATCGGCAATAAGAAAAATATTTTTGTGATTTTGCTTGATGTATTTTATTGTTTTTTCCAGACTGAGCCATCCTTTGCTTCCCCTGCTTTCGTAAAAGGCGATGTTCGGTTTATATGAAATACATAAGTCATTTGTTGCATCAATTATCTGTCTGTTGAATTCAAAAACAGGATCCTCATTATCAAGTAAATGTTTTGGGATTTTATTTATATCGGCATCCAATCCTATACATAGAAAACTTTTTTTATATTTAATGATATTAACCAGTTGCTCTTTGTTCATAATACAAATTAATTAATCTATCCCCTGTTAAAATCCGCCCCAAAAGTAAGAAAAGAAATTTATCAATGAAATATTTTGATTGTTCGATATGTTTTCCTTAACAAATATTAACACAATAAAAAAATGTTTGTCGTTTAAAAGGTTTGTCGTTTGTAGTCAAAACAACAACAAACTACAAACGACAAACAACAAACTTTTTCTTTTTATTTAATAATATTAAACAACCTGCTCCATCTTATTTTGCCCGGAAGCGGTTTGTTCTGGTTGAGTGATAGCCATATTAATAACGCACTTCCTACAATATGGTCTTCGGGAACAAAACCCCAGTATCGCGAATCGGCTGAATTATGACGATTATCGCCCATCATCCAGTAATAGTTCATTTTGAAAGTATAGATTCCCGTTTCGCTTCCGTTAATAAAGATTTTATCGCCTTTAATTTCCAAATCATTGTGCTCATATACATCAATAATTCTTTCGTAAAGGCAAATGTTGGAAGTATCTATTTTTATTTTTACTCCTGCTTTTGGTATCCATAAAGGTCCAAAATTATCTCTTGTCCATTTGTAATGATAACTGAAAGGAAATATGCTTTTGTCCCATATCGTATCGTTCAAAGGTTCTACTTTTCTTACATTGCTGAAGTTTCTTATTTTTTCTGCATTTTCTTCTGTTAATGTAAGTATGTATGTTTCATTTGAAACATATATCTGGTCGGTAATGTTTAATTTTGTGAAAACATTGGGATTTATGCCGCTGCCGTCTGTAACCACCGAATATTGATATTGCATGTTTTTCGGATTCTCTGCTTTTTTGCCGTTTATGAATACCTGCCTGTTTACGATTTTTATTGAATCGCCGGCAATTGCAATGCATCTTTTAATATAATTCTCTCTTTTATCAACAGGGCGATATATAATATCACCATAAGTTTCCTTATCACCCCATACTGTAGCATGATTGGACTGACGCACCAGAGCATAATAACTTCTGTCCTGCATTTTTGTTGCAACGGTATCACCGTCGGGATAATTGAAAACAACCACATCATTGTTTTTTATTTTGCCGAGTCCGAAAAAGCGGTAATAAGGAAGTTTTATCCATTCAACGAATGACTTTACATTTTTTGTTAAAGGTAAAGTATGATGAGCAAAAGGAAATGCAATCGGAGTATTTGGAATTTTAGGACCATAGCTTATTTTGCTTACAAATAAAAAATCGCCAATAAGCAACGATTTTTCCATTGATGATGTTGGTATTGTATATGCTTCAATAAGGAACGTGCGGATTATCATTGCCGCAACAACCGCAAAAACAATTGCATCAAACCATTCTTTGGATTTTGATTTTTTGATTTTGATTTTCGTTGGGTCGGTATAAGCTGTGTTTTTATCGAAACCCAGATAAGGCAGATAAATAAACGGGAATATCACACCAAGTGCCTGTTCTGAGGTTTTTATTTTGTAGAAACATTTCAGGAGTTCAACAATTAAAAGGAACAACATGAAAATATTTATGAATGGTATTATCAGAAATATATACCACCACATCGGCTTCTTAATTATTTTAAGCCATATGTAATAATTGTAAAAAGGAATTAATATGAACCAGCCTTTATATCCGGCCTTTTCATACAATTTGTATAATCCTATTGTTGTTGAAATGAAAAAAAGAATCGAAAAAATAAGTAGAGTTTTCATAAATTGCTTTTTAAAATTATTATTTAAAGTATAAACTATTAAATCCCATTTTTGTTAATCGTTATTCGTTAATGGTTAATCGTAAATGGCCAAAAACAACTAATAACAATTAACGAATAACAATTAACTTTTTATAAAGACATAAACATTAAAAACTGTAAAATATTATTCATATTTGAATATTCAGCATATCATTTACCCCGAAGATTCCTTTTTTCCCGATAAGCCATTCGGCAGACATTAAGGCGCCTACGGCAAGACCTTTTCTGCTGAATGCTTCGTGTTTGATTTCGATTTTGTCAACTTCCGATTTAAAGGTAACAACGTGTGTTCCGACAACAGCACCTTCTCTTACCGATTTAATAAGCAATTCTGAATTTTCAGGTTCTGCATTATTCACCCACTTTTTTTTCTTTTCGGAAACAGAAAGAATGTCGTTTGCAAGAGTGATTGCCGTACCGCTTGGTGCATCGAGTTTCTGAATGTGATGAATTTCTTCCATTTCAACATCGTAATCTTTAAAATCATTCATCACATGAGCAAGTTTTTTATTCAGCTGAAAGAATATGTTAACGCCGACACTGAAATTTGAAGAATAAAGTATTGCCTGGTTTTGAAGAAGACATAATTTTTCGATTTCTTCATATTTATCAAGCCAGCCTGTGGTGCCCGAAACAACAGGTACATTTGCCTCGAAACATTTAAGAATATTTTTATATGCTGCTTCGGGAACGCTGAATTCAATTGCCACGTCGGCTTTTGATAATTTTTCCTTTGTTAAGTCCTGTGTGTTGTCAATGTCTATTTTTAAAACAACCTGATGATTTTTTTTGACGGCAATTGCTTCAATTTCTTTGCCCATTTTGCCATATCCTAGTAATGCGATTTTCATTTTTTTGGTAAAATAAATTTTTGCAAAAGTAACAATAATTCTTGATTATAAGCAAAAAGGGTTGTTTGGGTTATTTATAAAAACAAATAACATTATAATTATAAAATGATAGGGGCAAAGGATAATTAATAGAGGAACCAGAATACATAAAAGATATTTGTTGTTTTCAATCAAAAATATTTTGTGTTTTTAAAAAATTTATGAGTTTGATGTTTTCTATTGATTGTTCGTTTTTGCCGGAATAAATTACATACCCATTCTTCAGATTTTTTTTATAAAGCTTTTCAAAATATTTTATGCCTTTTAAGAAACTGCCGTGATATGTTTCGGATGACTTTATTTCAATTGCAATTAAATTTTTTGCATTACCAAAAATAATATCAACTTCATTGCCGTGTTTATCCCGGAAAAAATAAAAATTAGAATCCAACCCATTGTTTAATCTTTGTTTAACTAATTCCATCAGAATTAAATTTTCAAACAAACTTCCTCTTAAAGGATGGTTAAAGATATGCTGCTTGTTCTCAATGCCAAGCAGGTATGAAGCTAATCCGATATCAACAAAATATAGTTTTGGTGATTTTATTAATCTTTTAGAA
>JAQUPB010000132.1 GCA_029004185.1 Bacteroidales bacterium
AAAAAAAAGCAATTCATAAACTGCAGGGGCAAACTTCTTGATTTGTCAACGCCGGTGGTAATGGGAATTTTAAATGTTACTCCCGATTCGTTTTATGATGGCGGAAAATACAATTCGGAAAAAGACGTTTTAATTCAAGCCGAAAAAATGATTTCCGAAGGTGCTGCCATTATTGATGTGGGAGCAGTTTCAACCAAGCCGGGTGCCAAAGATGTTACTGAAGAAGAAGAAAAAAAACGGTTGTTTCCTTTGCTGGAAAAACTGATAAAAGAATTTCCGGAAACAAATTTTTCGGTTGACACTTATCGTTCGGGTGTTGCCGAAATGGCTATTGATAAAGGGGCAGCGATGATAAACGATATTTCGGCAGGCGGTTTTGATGAAAGAATGTTTGAAGTAATTGCAAAATATAATGTGCCATACATCATAATGCATATTAAAGGCACTCCTCAGAATATGCAGAAGAATCCAACTTATGAAAATGTTGTAAAAGAAATAATGTTTTATTTTTCAGAAAAGATTAGTATTTTAAAATCAATGGGAATAAATGACATTATTATTGACCCGGGATTCGGGTTTGGTAAAACCGTTGAAAATAATTACGAAATTCTGAAAAATCTAAGAGGTTTTGAAACATTCGGATTGCCAATATTAGTAGGTGTTTCCCGAAAATCAATGATAAATAAAGTTTTAAGCATAAATCCCGAAGATGCATTGAATGCAACTACATCATTGAACACATTTGCATTAATGAATGGTGCAAATATTCTGAGGGTTCATGATGTTAAAGAAGCAGTGGAAGCAATTAAGATTATAAAAATGTTCAGTTGATTACAATCTTTTTTGTTTGGCTGAATTTATCATTTCTCAAGGTAAGGATGTAAACATCAGAAGCAAGATTGCATACTGAAATCATATTGCTGTTCATTTTTGTCATAACGACAATATTTCCCTGCATATCGAAAACCGAAAACGATAATCCGCATATATTAGTAAGAACCGTTAATGTTTTTGTTGTGTTATCAATTTTTATAAATGCTTTAACACATTCAATATTTACATATTCCGGACTGAAGTACTTGTGCACTCCATTAAAATCAGTTTGTTTCAAACGATAATATGTGATTCCGGGAAGCGGAGCTGCATCAACGGCACTGTATTCCAATAGTTCATTGCTGTTACCGGCACCGTCAACTGTAATTAAAGTTTCATAATTAATTGCATCTCTGCTTTTTTCAATGGTGAAATAGTCGTTATTTGCTTCGGTGTATGTGGACCATTCGATAAGAACATAATTATCAACCATGCTAACATCAAAGCTTGCAAGTTCAATCGGCATGGGGTTTCCTGTAATTACAGCTCCCGTAATGTAGAAGTCGCCTTTTTTTATTTGCCAGAATTTGAAATTGTTATTTGTGAATCCGGTCATTTCAAAAATAATAGTATCGTTATTTTTCATTTTCACCGAATCAATGAATTCGAAAACATTGTTAGTGCCGTCGCCGTGAAAAGTTATATCATGTATCCATTCCCTGCGGTTTATATTATGCCTGAAATGCATTGTGTCGCTGTACTCGAGATTTCCGCTCTGATTTACTCTGAGTGTGAATCTCACCCAAACACTGTCCCCGCTGCCGCTTGCTTTTAAATCGGGTGTTGAAAGAGTGCATGTTTGATCGCTAACCTTCCAATGGTCCGGAGTGATATCACCGCAGGTTTTGCGGTAAGTTGAAGTATCCTTGAAGTCCATTGAATAAGTTTGGGATTTAGCAATGTTATAAAAGTTTCCGCTGAAGAGAAAAATAAAAAAGAATATTATTTTGTAAATATTTCTCATGTTAGTTCTTATTTTATTATAAACTTTTTTATTTCATTCAGCTTTTCATTATTTAATGCCAATATGTATATCCCGTGTGTAAGATTGCTGATCTGAAACATTTTGCTTTCGAATCCGGAATGTGCAATAAGTTTGCCCTGAATGTCATATAATTTTACTGTTAAATTGCAGTAATTGGAAAGCACGGTTACTGAGTTTGAGTTGTCATCGGTGATTATGCTAAAATCATTGTTGTCGGTTTTAACCTGTTTAACACTTATAATAGAATGTTTCCCGTCAAGGTCGGTTTGACTGAGACGGTAATATGATAATCCCGGAAAAGGATTTTCATCAACAGCAGAGTAATATAATAATTCGTTGCTGTTTCCTGCTCCATCAATAGTAATAACGGGCTCAAAAGAAATTAAATCCCTGCTCCTTTCAATTGTAAAAAAGTCGTTACTTGTTTCGGTATAAGTTGACCAGTCCAGAATTACATAATTTAAAACTGTGCTTACCTTAAATTCACCGGCTTCAATAGGAGTGGGTAAGTTAATTATGACATTTTCAATTGTGAAGTCGCCTTTTTTTATTTGCCAGAATTCTGTTTGTGCATTGGTTGTACCGATAATATTGAACACTAATATGTTTCCACTTTCCATTGAATAGTTTTTAGTAACAGTAAAGACAGCAGAAGTACCATCGCCATGAAAAATTGTATCAATTATGGGAGCGCCTCCGTTAACCGAATGTTGTAAATATAATGAATCGTCATATTCAAGGTTACCGCTTTGATTGACTCTCAAGACATACGACACGCTTATGCTTCCTCCGCTGCCGTTAACGGTTAATGTGGGTGTTGAAACCATGCAGGTTTCATTTTTAACTAACCAGTGGTCGGGATTAATTTCTCCGCATCCTTCCTGTGCAACATAAGTAAGCGGGTTGGAGAAATCCATTGTATATGATTGTGATTTAACAAAAGTTGAAAATAGCAGAAAAGTCGCACCTATTATTATGAGTCCTATGTTTTTTGCAGTTTTCATGACTTTTGTGTATTTTATATCTCATATTTCTATTTTGCTTACGAATTGATTATTTCTACATATAAATATACGAAAAATTAAAACAAAAGTCAAGTAAAATCGATAATATTTTATAAAAATCATCAAAAATGGTTCTGATTCGGAAGTTATTTTGAATTCATGGATGATAAAATGTAAAAAAATGCCAATTGTAGAAGCAATACAATATTAATACGGGTCAGACAAATTTATATTTAATAAATTGTTCTGTGTAACACCTGTTGTATGGGGTTTGCCAGGTTATGATTAATCGGGGTTTCGCAATATTTTGAAGAAAAGATTAACAGGGTAATTCAGTTGATTATAATCTTTTTGGTTTGGCTGAATTTATCGTTTCTCAAGGTAAGGATATAAACACCGGAAGCGAGATTTTGTATTGAAATCATATTACTGTTCATTTTTGTCATAACAACAATATTTCCTTCTATATCAAAAATTGAAAATGTAAGTCCGCAGATATTTGTCAGAACAGTCAGGGATTTAGTTGCTTCGTCAACTCTAATGCATGCCTCAATGCAGTCAAGTTTTACGACTTTCACTAAAAAATATTTATAGACTCCGTCAAAATCGGTTTGTTTTAAGCGGTAGTATGAAGTTCCGGGTAAAGGATTGCCGTCAACAGCACTGTAACTTATAAGTTCGTTGCTGTTGCCTGCACCATCAATAGTAAGAACCGGCTCGAAAGCAACTGCATTTTTGCTCCTTTCAACAGTAAAATAATCGTTGTTGGCTTCGGAATAAGTAGCCCACTCAAGAAGAACGTAATTATCAACAGAGCTTACATCAAAGCTTGCAAGCTCTATCGGCATAGGAGCACCTGCCATAGCTGCACCTTCCACACTGAAATCTCCGTTTTTGATTTGCCAGAATTTGCTCTGCGTTCCGGTGAAACCAATCATATCAAACTTTACCGTATCGTTGCTTTTCATTTTCACGGAGTCAATAAACCCAAATACATTGTTTGTTCCGTCACCGTGAAAAGTTATATCATGTTCCCATGCTCTTTGGTTAATTTTATGCCTGAAGTGCATTGTGTCAATGTTTTCAAGGTTACCGCTCTGGTTTACCCGTAAAGTATATTTAACCCAAACACTGTCTCCGTCTCCATTTGCTTTTAAATTGGGTGTTGAAAGGACGCAGGTTTCGTTTTTAACTTTCCAGTGGTCGGGAGTTATTTCACCGCAGGTTTTTCTGTAAGTGGCGGTATCTTTAAAGTCCATTGAATAAGTTTGAGCTTCTGCAATGTTAAAAGGTATTCCGCTTAAGAGGAAAATTGAAAGGCAGGAAAATACTTTGTAAATATTGTTCATACCAGCTTTTTACTTTATTACCACCTTTTTAGTTTCATTTAGCTTGCTGTTATTTAATGTCAGAAGATATATGCCATGGGCTAAATTGCTAATCTGAAACATTTTGCTGTCAAATCTGGTATTTGCAATAAGGTTGCCCTGAATATCGTATAATTTAACGGTTAAATCACAATAGTTGGAATATACGGTAATTGAATTCGAGTTATCATCAGTTAGTATATTAACATCTTTGGTATCTGTTCTGATTGATTTAATGCTTACGATTTCGTATTTTCCGTCAAAGTCGGTCTGTTTCAGCCGGTAATAGGATGCTCCCTGATAAGGATCCTGATCTACGGCAGAATAATAAAGCAATTCATTGCTGTTTCCTGCACCATCAATTGTTATTACAGGTTCAAATGAAATACAATCTTTACTTCTTTCTATTGTAAAATAATCATTATTTGTTTCTGTATAAGTTGACCATTCGAGAATAACATAATTCAGAACAGTACTTATATTAAATTCGCCGGCTTCAATAGGTTGAGGGGTATTAATTGTTACGTTTTCAATAGTAAAATCACCTTTCTTGATTTGCCAGAACTCATTAGGATCATTATTTGTGCCTGAAATATCAAATATAATAGTATTGCCGCTTGCTAAAGTATAGTTTTTCGTAACACTAAATACACCTGCCTTGCCATCGCCATGAAAAATTGTGTCTAATACAGGAGCGCCGCCGTTAACTGAATGTTGCACAAAAACCGTATCATTATATTCCAAATTGCCGCTCTGGTTAACCCTTAATACATAAGCCACATTAATACTTGAACCGGTACCGGTAACTGTCAATACAGGTGTTGATACAGTGCAATAATCGTTTTTTACTTTCCAATGGTCTGGCGTAACCTCACTGCATGTAGGGTCAGTGGAAAAAGTTGTAGGGTCGGAAAAATCCATTGTATAAGTCTGAGACTTAAGAATAGGTGAGAAAAACAGAAAAGCTGCACCTATAAGGATTTTGCTTATAATATTTATTGCAGTTTTCATGATTTGGGTATATTTTAAATTTCATTTTTCTTTTGTTACTTACGAATTAATCAACTTAGAATATAAATATACGAAAAATTAAAACGAAAGTCAAGAAAAATGTGATAAATTTTAAAAAATAATTGAAGATAATTGTAATTCTCAGGTAATTAATGCTTTGCTAAAATAAAAAAATCAATTTAAAGAAGGATGAACGGGATAGTTAGCCCAGGCAGCATAATCTTTTCCCAGTGTTTTAACAACATCAATCCATAAATCGGTACTGTTTGTTTTCATTATTTGTTCATTATCGGAATCGGTAATTATCCACGAATTTTCTTTAAGTTCCTTTTCAAGTTGTTTTGGTGTCCATCCGGAGTAACCTATGAAAAATTTTATTTCTGTGGGCAAAATATTATTTTCCGAAATAAGTTTTTTTAAGTCTTTAAAATCACCACCCCAATAAATGCCTTCAACAATAAGTTCGCTGTTTGCGATTTGAGAGCCGACGGTATGAATAAAAAAGAGGGAATCGGTTTTTACCGGTCCGCCAATATATATGCTGGCATCGAATTCGGGAAAATCGGGTAAAACTTCTTTTAATTTAACGTTAACAGGTTTGTTTATAATCAATCCGTAAGAGCCCTCTTCATTATGTTCGGCAAGCAATACCACAGAACGTTTGAAAAAGAAATCGTTCAAAAAAGGTTCTGATAAAAGTAATCGTCCCTTTACCGGTTCTGCATATGCTTTGCTCATTATTCTGTAATATTTACAATATCTGATTTTAAAAATATGTAATTTTGTTGCAAATATAAATTTATTTTTAAAAAGAAGTAAATTAGTTGATTGATTATTCTTTTAAAAAATATGCCACAGATTCACAGATTTTGTATTTTTATATTATTAATAATCTGTGAACAAAGTGAAACGATTTCATGAGTTCCTTATAAAAAAAAGGAAATATGCGAATAATCTGTGGCTAATTTTTAACTTTAAATAAGGTATGACCGAAAATAATGAATCGAAATATTTAAAACTTCGTAATGAATATCCTTATTTTATTTACGAAGGTTTTGATATTTCCGAGAACAACCTGAAAATAATAGTTTCCTTTAATTTCAATATAAGCAACAAACATTTCTTTAACCCAATACTTGAAATTCCCAAAAAAGATTTTCATTTTAAATTAAATATTAATGATGAAAGATTAAAAAACATAATTTTTAATATAGGAATGATTGAGCTTATAAGCTACTGGAAAGCCACCTGCTCACCTGAAATAATTATTAAATCATATTCTTTGAATGATGAACAGATTGGTTTCTGGAAAAAAGTTTATTTCAACGGACTCGGGGAATTTTTTTATATGAATTCAATAAAGGCAGATATAAAAGACTTTGCTTCTGTTAAATGTTTGTCGGATGAAAGATTGAAAAATGATGATTTTACTGTTGAAGATAATTATATTATTCCCGTTGGAGGCGGAAAGGATTCTGCGGTTACGATTGACATTCTTCAGGAAGCCGGATATACTGTTAAATGTTTTGTTGTGAATCAAAGAAGAGCAACAACTGAAACAATTGAAAAATCAGGCATTCCCGAAAAAAATGTTTTTGAAATAAATAGAACGATTGACAAAAATCTTTTGAAGTTAAATGAAGAAGGATACCTGAATGGACATACTCCTTTTTCGGCATTGCTTGCGTTTTTATCTTCATTCGCTGCAATAATAACAGGAACTAAGCACATAGCGCTATCAAACGAATCGAGTGCAAACGAGCCGACAATAGCCGATACCGGAATAAACCATCAATATTCAAAATCGTATGAATTTGAAAAAGATTTCAGGGGATATCTGAAAAAATACGTTACTGAAAGCGTTAATTATTTTAGTTTTCTGCGTCCTTTGAATGAACTGCAAATAGCAAAGTTATTTTCTGCAAAAGAAAAATATTTTAATGTATTTAAAAGCTGTAATGCAGGAAGCAAAACAGATGAATGGTGCTGTAACTGCCCGAAGTGCCTGTTCACTTTTATAATTCTTTCACCTTTTATCAGCAGTGAAAAATTACTTAAAATTTTCGGAGAAAATTTGTTTGAAAAAGTAAATCTGTTATTCAGTTTAGAACAATTAACAGGAATTTCGGAAGAAAAACCTTTTGAATGTATTGGTACAATTGAAGAAATAAATGTTGCTTTGAATATGACAATTAAAACATATGGAAATAAACAACTGCCGTATTTACTTCAATATTACAGCAAGACAGAAAAATTTAGTGAATACAAAAATATAAATCCTGAAATACTGTTAAAGCAATTTAACAGAATGCATTTTTTACCTGAGGGATTGGAAAAGCTTTTAAACAAACAAATTCATGTCTGACATTGATATGAACAGAATGTTTTAAATTTTTAATAATTTGTTATTTAAATATCGAATATCGAACACTGAATGTCGAATATCGAAGTTTTTTTATTTATTTCATAATTCGATGTTCGATATTCATTATTCATTATTTTTTTAGTTTTGTTAAAATAAGGGATATTAGGTTTTATTCAAGAACCAATGGAAAATAGAATTAAGGAAATTATAAATAACAAAAAAATACTTATCCTTGGCTTTGGAAAAGAAGGGCAGTCAACATACGATTTTTTAAGAAAATATTTTCAGAATCTTCCGCTCACTATAGCTGATTTGAATAAAGATGTTCAGAAAAATCCCATTCTAAAAGGAGACGGAAATATTAATTTCAAAACCGGCGAAGAATATTTAAAAAACCTGAATGAATTTGATTTGATAATAAAGTCACCGGGGATATCATTAAATAATGTAAATGAAAAAATACCCTTTGAAAAAATAACCTCCCAAACCGATATTTTTTTCAGTCTTTTTTCAAAACAAATTGTCGGGATAACAGGCACGAAAGGCAAAAGCACAACTTCTGCCCTTATCTGCCATATTCTCGAATCGGGCAGAACAGATGTTATTATGGCGGGAAACATTGGCATTCCTGTGTTTGATATTATTGAAAAAATAAAAAAGAAAACTGTAATTATATGTGAAACTTCATCGCATCAGCTTGAATTCATTAAGAAAGCCCCGCATATTGCAATTCTGCTGAATTTATACCAGGAACATCTCGACTATTATAAAAGTTATGATGAATACAAGAAGGCAAAGCTTAATATAATAAAGTATCAGTCAGAAAAAGATTTTTTCATTTACAACTTTGATGATGCCGAATCAAGAAAAACATTGGAAGAATGCCGTTACAAAAGAAAATATATTCCATATTCATTTTCAGAAAAAGTTGATAACGGAATAATCATTTCAGGTAATTATATTGCATGCAAAAGCGGAATGAAGGAAGAGAAATTTTTCGACATGC
>JAQUPB010000133.1 GCA_029004185.1 Bacteroidales bacterium
AAATATTAAACAATGAAACTAAAATTCATATCGCTTTTAATAATTGTTTTTTCTGTTGTTGAATATTCGTTCGCACAGACACCTGTTGCTAATTTTACCGCGAATGATACCGATGGCTGCGGTTTGCTGGTTGTGAGATTTACCGATTTGTCAACCAACATACCTACATCATGGGACTGGAATTTTGGCGATGGTTCGGCTCATTCATACATTAAAAATCCAGTACATGCATATTTCAATACCGGAACATTTACGGTAAGTCTGATTGCTACCAATGCTTCGGGGAGCAACACGAAAACAAAAACAAATTATATTGTTGTTCACGTGCCGCCAACAGTGAACTTTTCGGCAAATATTTTTTCGGGTTGTGCTCCTTTGGTTGTGAATTTTACAAATTTATCCATACAGGGTGAAGCTCCGATAACAGGTATTCAGTGGGATTTTGGCGATGGCAACAGTTCCGCTCAACCTAATCCGACTCACATTTATACCAATACCGGCACTTATAATGTTACGTTAACAATTACCGATGCAAATGGCTGTGTTAAAACTCTCGTGAAAACAAATTATATAACAGTGAGTTTAATGCCCATAGTGTCTTTTACGAGTTCACAGCCCATAGCATGCACTGCGCCATTGACGGTTACATTCACAAATACTTCTACAAACGGAAATACTTATAACTGGAATTTTGGCGATGGTTCTACTTCAAACAGCGTAAGTCCGGTGCATACATACACAACTGCAGGCAATTTCACCGTGCGACTCATTGTTACTGCAGCAAGCGGATGTTCCGATACATTAATTATGACGGATTATATTAAGATAAATACTTTTAAAGCTGATTTTTCTGCTAATCCTGTTATCGGATGCAGTCCTCTAACAGTTAATTTTTCCGATTCCACGATTGGTGCGGTCACGTGGACCTGGGATTTCGGCGAGGGTCCGGTCAACCTTACACAAAATCCATCGCATCAATATAATTCAACAGGAACTTATACTGTTAAACTTGTTGTTCTGAATTCTATCGGTTGCAAAGATTCTCTGATAAGAGTTAATTATATCATTGTTAATACCGGACCTGTTGTAAACTATTCTGCAAACGATACAACTGCTTGCAATGCACCGTTTACAGTAAATTTTATAGATAATACCCCCGGTGGAGTTAAATGGATCTGGAACTTCGGTGATGGCAGTCCGACCGATACAACTCAAAATCCTTCACATACTTATCTGACAACCGGCAGTTTTAATGTTTCACTCACAGTTACCGATATTAGCGGATGTTCGGGAACATTAACCATAAATAATTTTATTGAAATCTCATCTCCGATAGTTGGTTTTATTGCCGATACTGTTATGGGCTGTATTTCTTTACCTGTTGATTTTACTGATACAAGCATATCCATTACCCCGATAACCGGCTGGCAATGGAATTTTGGCGATGGTTCACCAATCGGAACAACTAATCCGATAAACCATATTTATAATGTTACCGGAACATTCGATGTTACGCTTACAGTAACCGACAGCAGAGGTTGTACTTCTGTTTTAACAAAAACGGCATTTATAAGAACAGGAACACCACCTGTTGTTGATTTTAGTGCTATTCCTTTAATGGCTTGTCGTCCCGACACAATAAGATTTACCGATTTATCAACTCCTGCAGGCAACATAAACAGCTGGAATTGGACTTTCGGTGATGGTGGAATTTCAAATCAACAAAATCCTGCATATACTTATGGCGATACAGGTACATTCACTGTTCGCCTGACTGTTAGTTTCAACGGATGCGCCGACTCTACAAAAAAAATAAATTACATTCATATATCACCGCCAAAAGCAGAATTTAATGTTAACAATGGTTGCGATACGCCTTTTGTTGCAATATTTGTCAACACTTCTCAGGCAGCCGATTCATGTATATGGAGGTTTGGTGATGGTTCCCCTGATTCTGCAACAGGACCGCCAATTCATCCATACGATAGCATTATTCATACATATAATAATGTGGGAACTTATGTTGTATGGCTTAAAGTATTTAATGACTCTACAGGTTGCGTCGATTCTACTTCGCAAACAGTCAGGATTTCCAAAATAGTTCCGAATTATACTATCAGCTCGCCGTCAAGTTGTCAATATGATAGCATTACATTTACAGATGTTTCAACATCTCCTGTATTTCCAATAACCGGGAGAATCTGGTATTTCGGCGATGGACAAACCGATACCTTAAGTAATCCTGTATCTCATGTTTATGCCGCGTCCGGTCCCTATACGGTTAAACTTGTTGTTACCAATGGCGTTTGTACGGACAGCATATCAATATTGCAGAATATCATTATTCGCGATTTGCCTTCCCCTAAGTTTACCGGAACATTTCCGCTAACCGGATGTGCCCCGCTAACTGTGATATTTAGAGATTCTTCAACAGCCGTGCCTCCTGCTATTGTTTCACTATGGATATGGAATTTTGGCGATGGCACGATAGACACAAATATTGCAGGCGGAGTTAAAACCCATGTTTATAATACGAGGGGAACATATACTGTGTCGCTTAGAGTTATTGACTCTACAGGGTGCGACAGCACACAGGTTTACACGAATTATGTGGTGGTAACTCATCCTTATGCCGGATTTACTGTTAATCCTGTAACCTGCAGCGGAAATGCAGTAAGTTTTACAAATACATCAACCGGAACGAACTTAAACTATACATGGAATTTTGGCGACGGGATAACATCTGCCACAACGGTATCGCCGGTTACTCATGTTTATTCGCCGACTATCACAACAACATATAGTGTGTCACTTACAGCAGTTGATTTAAATGGATGCGACAGTACTTTTGTTGACACTGTTAAGATTTCAAAACCTGTTGCAGATTTTGGAGCCGATAGTTTGATTGCAGGTTGTCCGCCGTTTACAACTAATTTTTTTGATTCATCTTCAGTTGATGTAACTACATGGTCGTGGGATTTCGGCGACGGCACAACACCGTCCACCCAGCAAAATCCTATACATACATTCGTTGATGCGGGTTCATATACCGTAAGATTGATTGTTACCAATGCCGATGGCTGCAAAGATACGCTTACAAGACCTGATTATATTTTTGTTGACGGACCGGATGGTACGTTCACTTTCACTCCCACAAGCGGCTGTGCTCCTTTCACTGTAACATTTACAGCAACAGCTACAAATACTGATTTATATGAATGGGTGTTTGGCGATGGCGCTACAACTATAGGTAATCCCGTTACACATACTTATACTGTCGGAAATACTTATACTCCTGTTCTGGTTCTTTATGACTATACGAATATTTCCGGTGATACATGCATTGTGAATATTGTTTCGCCGCAGACATTGCTGGTAAATAATGCAACAGTTGACTTTACAGCAGACAAAGTTTTTTCATGCCACGATACGACAATACAGTTTGCCGACATGACTGATGCATTTCCTGCTGTTACTGCATGGCACTGGTATTTCGGCGACGGCGATTCAAGTAATCTTCAGCATCCGTCACATTATTATGGCACAGTGGGAACTTATACGGTTACGTTAACAGTTGAAATTAACGGTTGTTTATATACATTAACAAGACCGAGCTATATTGTCATTTCGAGCACTCCTGATGCTAATTTCTATATTAACCCGGATTATGTTATAGTGAATAATAATATCGCATTTATTGATTCGAGTCTGGGCATAGTTAATATCTGGAGCTGGGATTTCGGTGATGGAACAAAATCTTCTCTGCAAAACCCTTTTCATGCATTTCAGACATCGGGAACTTACAGGGTAACATTAACGGTTTCCACCAGCGACGGTTGTTCCGACACATATATAAAAGAAATTGTTGTCGACCTTCAAATTCCGAATGCTTTCACTCCTGATGGCGACGGAATTAATGATGTATTCCTGAAAAACCAGCCGCTGATTATAATCAACCGCTGGGGACAAACATTGTATGAAGGAGCTGAAGGATGGGACGGAACTTACGACGGAAAAGAAGTTTTACCAGGAACATATTTTTACATTTTAACTTTAAAAGATGCTGAAAATAATCCAAGAAAAGTTTATGGTTCGGTTACTTTAATAAGAAAAAAATAAGTTATGAAAAAAAAGAATTTGGTTTTATTGTTTGCTTTTGCAGTCTTTTTTCTGAATCCGCCTGTTGTGATTGCCCAGAAATTGCTTGGCAAAGCAGATAAGGAATTTCAGAAGAAAAATTATTTTACCTGCATTCCGCTGTACAAGCAAGCTCTGAAAAAAGAAAAGGACAGTTCTGTTATCCGCCTTATAAATTTTAAAATTGCCGAAAGCTACAGGTTTGGCAATCATTTTTCGGAAGCTCAGAATTGGTACTCCAAAGCTATTAAAAGCGGATATTCAAATCCGGCGGTTTATTTCAGTTATGCCGATATGCTTTTAATAAACTGCGATTACGATGAGGCAAAAATATATTTCGAAAAATTTCTGGAAGCAAACCCGAATGATGAAAAAACAAAAATGAAGCTTAAATCCATTAATCTAATCGGAATTATTAATAATGAACCTCCGTTATATGAAATAGAAAATAAACAGGAACTTAATTCAAAATACAGCGACTACAGTCCTGTTGTTTATAAGGACAAAATTATTTTTGCTTCATCAAGATTTGAAGGTGACAGCAGTAAAAAATATTACTATTCATATACCGGACAGGGCTTTTCTGATTTTTATGAAACAAAATATGAAGAGGGTACATCGTCATGGAAGAAACCCGTAAAACTAAAGGGCGGCATAAATTCAAAATTCAACGATGGTACAATGTATTATGATGAAAAAAATAATATCGTATATTTTATGCAATGCAATGGTTATAATGGAAAGGAAATAAACTGTAATATTTTTTGCTCTTCACTTGATGAAAAAACAAATACATGGACTGAGGCAAAAGTTTTTGATTACAACAACAAGTTGTTCAGCATAGGTCATCCGGCTTTTACATCGGATATGAAAAAAATGTTTTTTGTTTCCGATATGCCCGGAGGTATTGGCAATAAAGATATATGGGTGATAAATAAAAATAATGACGGTAAATGGAGCGAACCTCTTAATCTTGGAAATATAATAAATACCGAGGCAAATGAAATGTTTCCCTATGTTGTTGGCGACACTTTATTATATTTTTCTTCCGATGGAAACATCGGCTATGGGGGATTGGATATTTATTATTCGAAAATAAAAGATGATAATTTTTCGGAACCCGTAAACATCCGCGCTCCATTCAATTCGTGTTCCGATGATTTCGGAATTGTCTTTCTCGGAAATGATTCGGGATTGTTCTGCTCAAACAGAACGGGCGGTACAGGCGACGATGATATTTATTCTTTTAAATTATTACCGGTTAATATTACTGCTTCCGGTTTGATTACCGATAAGGAAACAAAACAGATAATTCCTAATGCAATTGTTATTCTGAAAGGTACTAACGGCTCAGTGGATTCAACGTTAAGCGATACAACAGGACATTATAAATTTTTGAATATTGCAAACGTAACATACACTATTGACGTTACCGCAAAAAAATACGGCTATCTTTCCGAATCAAGAACCGTTACCATTCCAAAACAAAAATACAGCAAGAACTTCTGCAAAGCCACGGGCTGCGATCTTGATTTTGAACTCACGAAAATTGTTGAAGAAAAGGAAATCACCATTCCTGAAATATACTACGACTTTGACAAATGGAGCCTGCGCGACACTTCAAAAAAATCACTTGACAAACTTGTGAAAACCCTTAATGACAATCCGAAAATTTACATAAGGATAAATTCTCACACTGATGAACGCGGTTCAGTGGAATATAACGATGTTTTATCCGAAAACAGAGCACAATCGGTGGTGAATTATTTAATCGAAAAAGGAATTGATACTAAACGCCTCACATCAAAAGGCTGGGGAAAATCGAAACATGTGGTGCAGGATGCCAAAACAGAAGAAGAACATCAGCTTAACAGAAGAACTACTTTTAGTATTGTAAATGCAAATGAGGTGAGTTCGGTTTATCATCAGGTTCAGCAACGGGAAATTGAAGAAAGAATAAAAGTTAAACAGGAAATTGCTTTGTCGAATGAAAAGAATGTAAGCAACAACTACACCGGAAGAGCCGTAACGGAAACTCATATTTTAAGCCAGAGGCGAAGCGATCAGGTTGAATTCAGGGTTCAGTTTGCCGCATCGTATAATGCTCCGATGAGTAAAGCTGCATGTAATAATATCCAAAACGAAATTACCGATTATAAAATTGAATATACACATCAGAGTGACGGTTATTACAGGTATACCGTCGGTTCATTTACTGATTTGAGTGAAGCAAAACAACTTTTGAAAAGAGTTAAGAAAGCAGGTTATCCTACTGCGTTCATAACTGCATATAAGGGAAACGATAAAATAACTGTTGGTGAAGCAAAACAATTATTAAAAATAAAATAATATAGTCATAAGCAAAGAAAAAATAAGGCACAAGGCATAAGGCATAAAACCCTGAACGCTGAACGCATAACTAAATTTAAACAAATGAAAACAAAAAAAATATTTGCGTTAATAATATCGGGAACATTGCTACAATTGAGTGCTTTTGCACAAAACGATATTCAGATAAGCAACTTTATGTTTTTTGGACAAACATATAATCCTGCGTTTGCGGGTTACGCGAGAAGCATTAATGCAACATTGCTGGCCCGCGAACAGTGGACAGGATTCAAACAGGCACCCTCAACTCAGCTGCTGAATTTTGTTTTTCCGGCAAAAAATATCGGCAATTTCGGGTTATCAATAATCAATGATAAACTTGGTTTTGAAAAATCTATAAACATGAGAGTTGTTTATGCTTATCCGTTTGCCTTATCCGACAATTCGTTCATTTCTGCCGGAGTTTGTGCGGGATTTATTAACCGCACTCTCGAAGGAAGCAAGCTCGTATACGAAGACAAAAGCATTTCCGACCCGAACGGAATATATACTAACACAAGCGAATTTCTTCCTACAATTGACATGGGTATTTTATATTATGACCAGAATTTAACTTTAGGCGCATCTTCTACGCATTTAACAAAGTCGGCTTCGAAAGCCACGTTCTATGATGCCTCGCGCCATTATTACATTTTCGGAAGTTATAAAATTCCTTTGAATGAAACTGTGGATATTGTTCCTTCATTATATTTTAAAAACAGCAAATTCATTTCCCAGTTTGAAGTAAATGCAAATCTTATGTTCGGTGATAAATTATGGGCCGGCTTGTCGTACCGATGGAAAGAATCCATAGTGGGTTTGTTCGGAATAAAAATCATGAAGTCATTTAAAATAGGTTATTCATACGACTTCAACATAGGCGATGTAAAACCATACAGCTACGGCTCACACGAAATATTCATAAGCTATTCACCCGAAATATCAAAAAGCTCAATTTACTATAAGAGCCCAAGGTTGTTTAATTAGTTGACAGTTGTCAGTAATCTGCCATTAGTTCGTCTTACTGTTAAATTGCTGAATTGTTTAAATCTCAAATCCTAAATCCTAAATCCTACCTCATACTTCATACCTCGTGATTCAATTCCCTCTCACATAGCCTGCTACATCAATAGTTTAAAAAAAAATCACAACTTTTATCAAATTGCATTTTCTAATTTTATAAATTTGCTGCTTCTTAATAAAAATTTAATAAGATTTCCGGAAAAAGAAAATGACCGACGATATAGAAGAAATAGTACAGCAAAACGGCGATATACGAAAGATCACTCACTTATCAGGGATGTACGAAAACTGGTTCCTTGACTATGCTTCGTATGTTATCCTCGAAAGAGCTGTTCCTCATATTGATGATGGCCTGAAACCCGTACAGCGGCGGTTGCTTCATTCAATGAAAGACCTCGATGACGGGCGCTACAATAAGGTTGCCAACATCATAGGTCATACAATGAAATATCATCCTCACGGTGATGCTTCAATCGGAGATGCCCTTGTGCAGATAGGGCAAAAAGACCTCCTGATTGACACACAGGGAAACTGGGGGAATATTTTTACCGGCGACAATGCAGCAGCAGCACGATACATAGAAGCACGACTATCACATTTTGCCCTTGAAATAGTTTTCAATCCTAAAGTTACCGGGTGGAAAGTTTCATACGACGGCAGAAATAAAGAGCCAGTTACGCTTCCCGTAAAATTTCCCTTATTGCTTGCCCAGGGTGGAGAAGGTATTGCGGTGGGACTTGCATCCAAAATTTTACCTCATAATTTTAATGAAATAATTGACGCGTCAGTAGAAATACTGAAAGGACAAACTCCTGTAATATATCCCGATTTCCCGACGGGCGGACTTATTGATACCGCAAAGTACAACGACGGCTTGAGGGGCGGCAAAATAAGAATAAGGGCAAGAATTGCACAGCTTGATAAAAAAACATTAGTTATAAAAGAAATACCCTTCGGCTGTACAACTACTTCACTAATTGATTCGGTAATTAATGCAAAT
>JAQUPB010000134.1 GCA_029004185.1 Bacteroidales bacterium
AAGGAAATTGAAATGCTCGGAAAATCGGGCATTAATATTACAAACCGCCTTTTGGTTTCACGCAAGGCACATTTAATTCTTCCTACTCACCGCTTGCTTGATGCAGCCAACGAAGCGGCTAAGGGAGATACAAAAATAGGCTCTACACTGAAAGGCATCGGTCCGGTTTATACAGATAAAATCAGCAGAAATGGATTAAGGGTAGGGGATATCGCCTGCAGCGACTTTAATGAAAAATTCAGCGCCCTTGAGAGAAGTCATATTAAAGTCCTGGAAATGCTTAATTACAGTTATGACATTAAGGAAATAAAAAACGAATGGCTCGAAGCACTGGAAGTATTGAAAAAACTGGAACATATCGACAGTGAAATTTTTATTAATGAAAAGATAAAAGAAAACAAGAAAATTCTTGCCGAAGGTGCACAGGGTGCTATGCTCGATATAGATTTTGGCTTGTATCCTTTTGTTACTTCATCAAACACAATATCGGGAGGAGCATGTACGGGACTTGGATTTTCACCAAAACTTACGGGCGATGTTTATGGTATTTTTAAAGCATATTGCACCAGAGTAGGAAGCGGACCTTTTCCTACGGAATTGTTTGATGAAACAGGCGAGGCAATGAGAAATGCGGGAAAGGAATTCGGCTCCACAACAGGACGTCCGCGCCGATGCGGCTGGCTTGACCTGCCTGCATTGAAATATTCACTTATGCTTAACGGAGTTAATAAACTTGCAATAATGAAAGCCGATATCCTTAGCGGCTTTGAGGAACTTAAAATTTGCACTCATTATAATTATAAAGGTAAAAATATTGATTACGTGCCTTTCAGAGTTGATGACGGCGACCTTACTCCCGTATATAAAAAAATGAAGGGGTGGTTTAAAGATGTGTCGGAAGTTAATAAAATTGAAGATACTCCCGAAAAATTATTAGAGTATGTGGATTTTATTGAAAAAGAAATAAATATCCCTGTTTCAATGATTTCTGTTGGTCCCGACAGGCTGCAAACTATTTATAAAGGTAAACTTTGAAATTTCTGGCAGATTTTTTGATGTTTTAGAATAAACTGTAAAAACTATAAAATATGAACACAAAAATCATAAAACTCCTGATCATTGCTTTTGTAGGCTGCATACAACTTTCTTTTTCGCAAAAGCAAACTCCTAATCAGAGTACAAAAGCACCGAAAATTCCGCTTGACTCGGCAACGAAATTGATTACATACCAGGAAATAGTCAAATCGAAATTTACAAAAACACAGCTGTACAGGCGCGCAATTGAATGGGTTAGTGCCAACTTTGTGAATTCACAGGAGGCTACAAACATAAGAGACGAGAATAACGGTATCCTTGAAGGAAAATACAGATTTAAAATTTATAATTTTGATAAAGCAGGTAATAAAATTGCATCCGGTGTTGTTGAGTACAGCTTCAAAATAGAAATTAAAGATAATAAATACCGGTACACATTTACGAAATATAACATTAAAGCAAATTCATATACTCCTATAGAAAAATGGTTTGATAAAAATGCTAAATCATACAGTCCTTTGTATGAAACATACCTGGCACAGGTTGACGAATACACAAGAGACCTTATTGCGAAACTCAAAAAGTTAATGGAAAAGCCCGAAGAACAGAAGAAAGATAATTTCTGATAAATGTTTTTTTAATGAATGCATTCTTCATCAAAAGCGGTTTGATTTTTGCATTTACAGAGAACAAAAGCAACTTTTTACCTGAAATATATGTCTTATTAAAAACATGAATCAAGGATTAAAAAAAATAAAATTTCTAACTCTTTATTCGCAAAATAAAAACATATGAGAAAAATTATAATATTAAACATGCTCCTGATTTGTTCAGTTTCATATGCTCAAACATACAACAGCGCTGATTCACTAACATATATCTCCGAAAGTGATGTTCTTAAACAGAATTTACCAAAACCGGTGGGAGTTGTTAACGACTATGAAAGGATTTTATCGCCATTACAGGTTGCTGAACTTACAAAAATCATTGAGGACTATGAAAAGAAAACCACAAACGATATATATATAGTAACAACCGACAGCATAAGTCCATATAAAGAAATAAACGACTATGCAGTGGCACTTTTAACCTATTGGCATATTGGCAAAGATGACCGCGAAAACGGTATTGTGATTATTGTAAGTTTGCCATTGAAGAAAGTTTTCATAGGAGCTAAAGCAGGCGCTCATAAAGTTATCGGCGGTACGGTTTCGCAAAATATTATTGACGAAAAAATTCTTCCTGCCTGCCGTGACCAGAAATATTTTGACGGATTGAAAAACGGAGTGCTTGCAATAATTGATAAATGGAAATAGTTAATTGCTGAATTGTTAAACTGTTAAATTGTTGTATTGTTAATTGTTGAATAGTTATGCCAAAACTTCGAAATTCGACATTCGGTATTCAGTGTTCGATATTTTTTAATTTTATTTAATTATTGATGAAATATTTCTTTTTAATCTTTTTCTCTCTTTATTGTCTTTCCTCTTTTTCACAATGCCCAAATAATTTCAAGAATTGCAAAGGTCAGTGCGCACTCTTCATTGATGAAAACAAAGACGGCTATTGCGATCATTCTATTATTGAAAATAAAACCGATACGGTAATCAGAAAATCCGAAAACAGGGTTAATAAAATAAAACAAAATAAAAAAACAAATGCCAAAGTCGAAGGATGTGATAGGGAATGCCCGTTTTTTAAAAATAAACAGTGCCGAGGAAAAATGATTTCTGATACCGTTGCTGCTGAAATCAAAAATAAAGATTCAGCTAAAAATGACAGTGCAAAAAGTAATTCTGTAATTGCCGGAAGTGATGCAAGCAGTGTAAAGCCTCCTGCTACAACTTCTCCGTATCATTTCTTTGGTGTATCGGGCTCATTGATTGCTTTGTATATAATTTCCTTGCTGTTTGCAGAAAAAAATAAAATAAAAAAAATTACACATACAAAAATCTGGAATGCCGTTTTGCTTGTAGCGTTTGTCATTGCCGCATTGATCGGATTATTTCTTGTTTTAAAAATCAATTATGGATTTCATGTTTCTTTTTTAAGACAACTTTATATTCTCCACGTTGACTTCGCTGTTGGTTTTGCAGTGATTGCAATTATTCATATCTGGAAACATCGTGATTTTTTTTACAGAATAATTTTTTCGGGAAAAGAAAAATGCTGATTATATGAAAACGATTGGATTAATAGGTGGTACGGGCTGGATTTCAACTGCCGATTATTATAAAATAATTAATGAAACGGTAAACGAAAAACTCAAAGGTCTTAACTTTGCGAAGTGCGTTTTATATTCCTTCAATTATGGTGAAATAATTGAACTTCATGAACAAAATAATTTAAAGGGTATTTACAACATCCTGTTGGAAACATCTGCGAAACTCGAAAAGGCAGGAGCCGATTGCATATTGCTGTGTGCAAATACACTCCACATGTTTGCCGATGAACTGGAAAAGGAAATAAACGTTCCGCTTATTCATATTGCAAAAGCAACAGCGAAAAAAATCAAAGAAAAAAATATTTCAGTAATAGGACTTCTTGGCACGAAACAAACAATGGAGAAGGAATTTTATAAGGAAAAACTTAAAGAAGAAAATATTGAATCCCTTATTCCTCCTGGAACAGAAAGGGAATTTATTCATAACACCATAACTGGGGAATTGCTGAAGGGAATTATAAGCGAAAAGACAAAATCAAAATTCATTGAAATAATAGGTGAACTTAAAAATAGGGGAGCTCGTGGAATTGTTCTTGGCTGTACTGAAATTCCATTGCTGATAAAACAAAGTGACGTTGATATACCGGTATTCAACACAACATTAATTCACTCGGAAGCAGCAGTTGAATTTGCATTGAATGAATAAAAGCAAACTTAATGTTTGAAATAACATTAAAAAATAATATTTTTGATAATTATTATTGAAAAAAAGCGATATGAGCGTTGAAATAAAAGAAGTAATAACGAGGAAAGACATCAGGCAGTTTGTAGATTTTCAGTTTGAATTATATAAAGACTCGGAATATTGGGTGCCGCCATTAAAAGCCGATGAAGTGAAATCATTACTTCCCGGGCATAATCCGGCTTTCGGTTTCTGCAAATCTAAATTCTGGCTTGCATATAAAGATAATAAATGCGTGGGCAGAATCGGCGGAATTATTAATGAAAAATATATTGAAAAAATAAACGAAAAAATTGCACGTTTTTCAAGGATTGAATTTGTTGATGATTTCGAAGTTTCGGCAAAACTTCTGGAAACTGCCGAAAAATGGGCGAAAGAACAAGGCATGACTGCAATACACGGACCCCTTGGCTTCACAAACCTCGACCATCAGGCAATCCTTATCGAAGGATTCGATTACCTCCCTTCGGTTGCTTCCGAATATCATTTCCCGTATTATAAAGAACATCTTGAAAAAGCAGGATATGAAAAGGAAATTGACTGGATAGAATTTCGCCTTACAATGCCAAAAGAAATACCTGAAAAGGCAATTAAATTATGCGAAACTATAAAGAAAAGATATAACCTTACTGCAAAATCCTTTTTATCTACTAAAGATCTGCTGATATATGCAAGCGATATGTTCGAGCTACTTAATAAGGCATTTGCGGAATTGTTCAGCGTTGTGGCTTTTGATGAGAAAATGGTGCAGTATTACAAGAAGAAATACATGAAAATGCTGAATCCTAAATTTGTTAAAATAGTATTCGATGCGGATTATAAAGTCGTGGGATTCATTATAGGCGTGCCTTCTTTATCGAAAGCAATGCAGAAAGCAAAAGGAAAGTTATTCCCGTTCGGAATTTTTTATATTATGAAAGCATTGAAAAATCCGAAAGAAATAGATCTGTTTCTTACAGCTGTAGACCCACAGCTCCAAGGAATGGGACTCCCTTCTATTCTGATTTCAGAACAAATGCAGACAATCCTTGAGAACGGAATTACTCACGTTGAAACTACCGGCATGATAGAAACTAACCAGAAAGCTATTCAGCACTGGAAAAACTATGAACATGTTCAGCATAAAAGGAAAAGATGTTTTAAGAAAAGTATTCAGTAATCAGTAGTCAGTAAAAAACGCATAACGCATAACACTGAACGCATAACGCATAACGCATAACACTGAACTAAAAAACAAACAGCTTAAAACATAATACTAATTAAATTATATGAAAATAAGACACGTATTTATTTTATTTTTAAGTGCGGCATTGATTTCTGCAGCAAATTATTCGTATTCCGACAATGGCGATGGTTTAAAAAACAAAAACAGGAAAAAGAAAAGTGAAGAAAATAAAAGCTGGCATACTTTGGACCCAAAGAAAGATAAGGTTGCAGGAATAAGTCTCGATAAAGCATATCGGGAAATATTGAAAAACAAAACTCCCCATAAGGTGATTGTTGCCGTTATTGATGGCGGTGCTGATATTGAACATGAAGATATTAAAAACAGAATCTGGACTAACAAAAAGGAAATTCCCGGAAATAATATTGACGATGACAACAATGGATTTATTGATGACATTCACGGATGGAATTTCATAGGCAACGCAAGAGGCGAAAACATCAAGCAGGAAACGATGGAATTGACACGCCTTTTCAGGGACATGACAAGAAAATTCGGCGATACGATTTTAAATAGAATCAAAATCAAGGATACAACTGGTTTTGCGTATTATAAAAAAATATCAAGAGAATACCACGCAAAATATAAACAGGCAGCTTCAGATTATGATTTGCTGAAAAATTCTTCCCTCAATAAATATTTTGTAAAAGAAGACAGCATAATGATGGATTATCTTAAGAAAACTGATTATTCAATAATGGATTTGTTGTCTGTTGACACAAAAGACAGTGTTGTAAATGAAAGCAAATATTACCTTCTTACGCTTATAATAAGAAATTTCGACATTCAGAAATACAAAGAGTCGATGGAGTATTATTTCAACCAATATTTATTCGGAGTTGATACATCTTTCAATCCAAGAAAAATCATAGGCGATGACCCTACAAAACTTGACGGGGTTCATTATGGAAACAATGATGTTATTGCCGTTACTCCTTCGCACGGCACATTTGTGTCGGGAATTATTGCCGCTGAAAGAAACAATAATGTCGGCATGGATGGTATTGCTGATAGCGTGGAAATAATGGTTATACGTGCAATACCTGATGGCGATGAAAGAGATAAAGATGTTGCAAACGCAATAAGATATGCCATAAATAACGGGGCGAAAATAATAAATATGAGCTTTGGAAAAGGATATTCACCTGAAAAAATATTTGTTGATGATGTTCTTAAACTGGCTGAAGAGAAAGATGTATTGCTGATTCATGCTGCCGGCAATGATGGGGAAAATAATGATGTGGTTGAAAATTATCCTAAAAAATATTTCAACGACGGAAAAATTATTACTGAAAACTGGATTGAAGTTGGCGCTTCAACAAAAAATCTTGATAAAAACCTTGCGGCTTCATTTTCAAATTATGGAAAAAAGAATGTGGATATTTTTGCTCCGGGTGAAAGTGTTTATTCCTTAAAACCGGGTAACAATTACACAATAAGTGATGGTACCAGCTTTGCCTGTCCCATGGTTGCCGGCGTTGCTGCTTTGCTAAAATCATACTATCCTCAAATGACAGCAAAACAAATTAAGAAAGTCATTCTGGAATCAAGCTTGAAATTTGAAAAGAAAAAAGTATATAAACCCGATTTGAAATCTGAAAAAAAAATCAAGGTGAAGTTTGGTGCATTATCAGTAACGGGAGGATTACTTAATGCTTATAATGCAGTGAACATGGCTGAAAAGGATTACAGTAAAAAATAAATTTCTGTTTATTTCAGGATAATGTTTTATTGCCTCTTTAGCTCAGCGGTAGAGCAGTTCTTTCGTAAAGAACAGGTCATGGGTTCAAATCCCGTAGGAGGCTCATGGTTCTAATTTTCTTTAATTTTTTTTTAATATTTCATTTTTTTAGGTTTAACTAAAATTTATTAGTTTTGTAGAATAATAAAAAACTTCAACTGATGGCTTCGGTGAAATACATATTTGTTACAGGCGGAGTAACTTCTTCACTCGGAAAGGGGATTATCTCTGCATCGCTGGCAAAGCTCTTGCAGGCACGCGGCTTTTCAGTTACCATACAAAAACTCGACCCGTATATAAATATTGACCCCGGAACTCTTAATCCTTATGAGCACGGCGAATGTTACGTTACCGAAGATGGAGCTGAAACCGATCTTGACCTCGGGCATTATGAGCGTTTTCTGAATGTTCCTACATCGCAGGCAAACAATGTTACAACCGGAAGAATATATCAGACTGTAATTGACAAAGAAAGAAAAGGCGATTATCTGGGCGAGACAGTTCAGGTAATTCCCCATATTACCGATGAAATAAAACATAGAATTAAAATTCTAGGCGACACAAAAAAATATAATATTGTAATTACCGAAATAGGAGGGACTGTCGGCGACATAGAATCTCTGCCATATATTGAAGCTGTTCGTCAGCTTAAATGGGAAATGGGAAATGACTGCCTTGTTGTGCATTTGACTTTACTTCCGTATTTGAATACTACCGGAGAACTTAAAACAAAACCCACACAGCATTCGGTTAAAACATTACTTGAATCGGGGGTTCAGCCCGATGTGCTGGTTTGCCGCACTATCAAAAGTATTACCCCTGCAATACGAAATAAAATAGCCCTGTTTTGCAATGTTGAACCCAGCTCGGTAATTGAATCAATTGACGCTTCTTCGATTTATGAAGTTCCCATTTTGATGAAAAAAGAAAAACTCGATGAAGTTGTTCTCGGAAAAATAGGCTTGTCGGCAGATAAAGAGCCTGATTTGAAAGATTGGGAAAACTTTTTAAAGAAACTTGAAAATCCGAAAAAAGAAGTTGAAATAGGTTTGGTTGGGAAATATGTTGAGTTGAAAGATGCCTACAAATCAATTGTTGAATCATTAATACACGCAGGAACAGTTCAGGAAATTAAAGTAAATTTAAAACTTATCCATTCCGAAGGCATTACTATTGCCAACGTTGGCGAAAAACTGAAAGGACTTAAAGGAATTATTGTGGCGCCGGGATTTGGTGAACGCGGTATTGACGGCAAGATTCATTCAATAAGATTTGCACGTGAAAATAAAATTCCTTTTCTGGGAATATGTCTTGGAATGCAATGTGCCGTTGTTGAATTTGCCAGAAACGTGCTTGGATTCAAAGACGCACATTCTACGGAAATAAATCCAAATACAAAATATCCTGTTATTGATTTAATGACTGAACAAAAGAAAATATATATCAAAGGCGGAACAATGC
>JAQUPB010000135.1 GCA_029004185.1 Bacteroidales bacterium
AAACCCGTTAGGGTTTGAATATTGGTAGCCCCGTGCTTTAGCGCGGGATAAAGAAGTACAAACAAATTAAGCGTCGCAAGTAAAAATTATTGAAATGTTAAAATGTATAATGCGACGCAAAGCAGGGAGTTTATTAAAAGATAATGATTGGCAGTAATTAAATTTAAATAATATGAAAAAACTAATTTTTATTTCAGCACTGGCACTTCTGGTTGGTTGTTCGAGGAACAGCAAAATATCGGATGCATACGGAATATTCGAGGCAACTGAAATTACAATATCTTCGGAAGCAAACGGAAAAATTCTTGAATTCGTTGTTGACGAGGGACAGCAGCTGGATTCGGGAACGGTAATCGGTCAGATTGATACGGTTGATCTGCATTTAAAAGTCGAACAATTGCAGGCGCAAAGAGATGCAATGGCAACGAAAACCGAAAATATTGAAGCGCAGATTCAAATTCAGAATCAGCAGAAAGAAAATATTTTAATTGAAAAAGCGAGAGTAGAAAAAATGCTTAAAGACGGAGCTGCAACATCAAAACAACTTGATGATATTAATGCTTCGTTGAGAATAATTGACAAACAGATAAATTCAATAAATACTCAGAATAATTCTCTTTCCGATGAGTTGAGAAGTGTAGACAAACAAATTGCGCAAATAAAAGAAAGTATAAGAAAATGCAGAATTGTAAATCCTGTTAAAGGAACCATTCTTGCAAAATATGTTGAACCAAAAGAATTCGCAACAATAGGTAAATCTCTTTATAAAATTGCAGACATGAATGAAATGTTTTTAAAAATTTATATCAGCGGTGAGCAGCTTCCCCATATAAAAACAGGACAAAAAGCAGAAATTTTGATTGATAATGACAAAAAAACAAATACAAAACTTGAAGGCGAAATAAGCTGGATTTCATCAAATGCGGAGTTCACACCAAAAATAATTCAGACGAAAGAAGAACGCGTAAATCTGGTTTATGCAGCAAAGGTAAAGGTTAAAAATAATGGTTTCATAAAAATAGGAATGCCGGGGGAGGTGAATTTTAAATAGCAGAGAGCTGAGGGCATAGGGCGGAGAGTTTAAAAATAGTACAAAAAAATTATTTATGAAATGTTTAAGATTTGTAAAATCAGGAAAATTCTTAAAAAATTAAAAAATAACTAATCTATATGCATTCTGATCTTACCCCTTCGCCCTCTGCTCTACGCCCTCTGCGCTCTACTCCAAGCATTAAAGTAGAAAATATTTCGAAAAATTACGATAAAGTTGTTGCGCTCGATAATATTTCTTTTGAAATAAATAAAGGTGAGTTGTTTGGCTTCATTGGTCCTGATGGTGCAGGAAAAACTACTCTTTTCAGAATATTAACAACCTTATTGATTCCCGATAAAGGAATTGCAACAGTTGAAGAACTTGATGTTGTGAAAGATTACAAAAAATTGCGTAAAATTCTTGGTTATATGCCAGGAAGATTTTCGCTTTATCAGGATTTATCTGTTGAAGAGAATTTAAAATTTTATGCTACAATTTTTAATACTACGATTGAAGAAAATTATCATCTTATAAAAGACATTTATTCGCAGATAGAACCATTCAAAAAACGTAGGGCAGGAAAGCTTTCGGGAGGTATGAAACAAAAACTTGCTCTTTCGTGTGCAATGATTCACAAACCGGAAGTGCTTATTCTCGACGAACCAACAACCGGCGTTGATGCCGTTTCACGAAAAGAGTTTTGGGAAATGTTAAAAAAATTAAAAGAAAGCGGTATTACAATTGTTGTTTCAACTCCATATATGGATGAAGCAAGCTTATGCGACAGGGTTGCGCTGATGCAAAACGGAAAAATATTTTCTATAGATAGACCTCAGAATATAACAAAGCAATTTAACAGGACATTAATTGCTATTCGTTCAAACCAAATGTATAAATTAATAAATGATTTGAGAGGTTTGGAAAATACATATTCCGTCTATCCTTTTGGCGACTTTTTGCATTATACATCAAAAGAAAATAAAATTAATGCAAATGAACTTTTTGAATTTCTGAAAAAAAATGAACATAAAGATGTAGAAATAAAAGAGATTGAAGCAAATGTTGAAGATTGTTTTATTGAATTGACCAAAAAAGCAGAGGGCGTGCAGCGTAGAGCGTAGAGTTAAAAAAATAGAAATATTAATTTTAAAAGTTTTATTTATGGCAAATTTTAGATTCGAAAAATTGGAAATATGGAATGATGCAATTGCATTAAGCGATAAGCTTTTTGATATTGCAGAAAGTATCGAAGAAAAGAAATTATTTAGGTTCACCGAACAATTAAGAGGAGCAGCAATGAGTATAAGCAATAATATTGCGGAAGGTTCGGGATCTTATTCCAAACATGACTTTTCATTGTTTTTAAACTATTCACATCGTTCTTGCTTCGAATGTGCTAATATTATTGTTATTTTATTAAGAAGAAAATTAATAAAAAGCAGATTTAAAAGAGATTCTCTTTGATGAGATAGATATCTTATCAAGAAAAATCACAAATTTTAGAAAATCTTTAAGATAACTCTATGCTCTACGCCCTAAGCCCTGTGCAAATTATAGAAGTTAAAAACTTATTCAAAAAATTTGGTTCATTTACGGCAAATGACGACCTGACTTTTGATGTGAAGCAGGGCGAAATATTCGGATTCCTCGGAGCTAACGGAGCAGGAAAAACCACGGCAATAAAAATACTTTGCGGCTTATCAAAACCGACATCAGGAGAAGTTAAAGTTGCAGGATTCGACGTTTATACTCAAACTGAAAATATAAAAAAGAACATCGGTTACATGAGTCAGAAATTTTCACTTTATGAAGATTTGACAGTTACGGAAAATATAAGATTTTATGCCGGCATATACGGGATTTCAAGAAAAGAAATAAAGGAAAGAACAAATATACTGGTTGAAAAATTACATCTTGAAAGCGTAAAAGATACATTGATAAAATCGTTGCCTCTCGGATGGAAGCAGAAACTTGCATTTTCAGTTGCCATTTTCCATGAGCCTAAAATTGTTTTTCTGGATGAACCAACAAGCGGTGTCGACCCTATCACACGCCGCCAGTTCTGGGAAATGATTTATGAAGCGGCAAATAATGATATGACGGTTTTTGTTACTACACATTATTTAGATGAAGCTGAATATTGCAACAGAGTATCGATAATGGTTGACGGCAGAATTGATGCACTTGATTCACCGAAAAATTTAAAGGAAAAATATAATGCCGAAAATATGAATGAGGTGTTTTTGAAATTAGCAAGAAAGTAAAAATTGCAAAATGGATATTTTATATAAAATAGCAGAAACAAATCAGGAGTTTGAAGACGGGAAAGAATTATTTCGGCAGTATGCAGATTCTCTTAAAATTGATTTGTCTTTTCAGGATTTCAGCAATGAACTTAAAACAATAAACCAGCAATATAACAAACCAAAAGGTGCTTTAATTCTTGCATATAAAGAAGGTAAAGCAGTGGGTTGTGTCGGAATCAGAGAATTGGAAACCGATATTGTTGAACTGAAAAGAATGTATGTACTACCTGAATGCAGAGGCAATAACATAGGACAAAAATTACTGGAACTATGTATTGACACTGCCAAAAAATTAAATTACAGTAAAATGAGGTTAGACACATTGCCTGATATGACTAAAGCACAAAACATTTACCGTGCATTTGGCTTTTGTGAAATTCCTGCATATCGTTATAATCCGGTAGAAGGAACTGTTTATATGGAAAAGAATTTATTTTAAATATTTGATTTGTGACCGAATGAAACGTTTTGTTGGTTTTATCAAAAAGGAATTTTATCACATTCTCAGAGACTACCGGTCGCTGCTGATTTTAATCGGTATGCCGGTTGTTCAAATTTTGATTTTCGGTTTTGCAATTTCAAATGATATAAAAGATGCCAAGATTGCCATACTTGATAATTCAAAAGATGAAATCACCCAAAAGCTGACTCAAAAAATTCTTTCGTCAGGATATTTTATTCTTGAAAAAAATATTTCGGGTACCGGAGATATTGAAAACAGCTTTAAACAGGGGAAAGTGAAACAGGTGATAATTTTCGAAAATGATTTCGGAAAAAAATTAAAGAAAGAAGGAAGAGCAAGCGTGCAGATTATTTCCGATGCTTCCGACCCGAATACGGCAAATATTCTTGTAAATTATACAAACGCAATTATTTCTTCTTTTCAGATGGAAATGATGAAATCACAGGTAATACCTTTTCAGATTATTCCGGAAGTAAAATTATTTTATAATCCGGAAATGAAAAGTGTTTTTATGTTTATTCCGGGAACGATAACGCTTTTGCTAATGCTTGTTTCGGCAATGATGACATCAATTTCAATTGCACGCGAAAAAGAACTCGGAACAATGGAAGTTCTTCTTGTTTCGCCTCTTAAACCGATTCAGATAATTGCCGGAAAAGTTGTGCCGTATATTTTATTGTCATTTATAAATGCAGTAACAATTTTATTGCTCGGATATTTTGTTTTCAACATGCCGTTTAACGGGAGCTTGACATTACTCCTTTCCGAATGCTTATTATTTCTGATTGTAGCTTTGTCCCTTGGAATATTTATTTCAACTTTTGCAAACAACCAGTTGACTGCAATGATAGCATCAATGCTCGGACTTATGTTGCCTACAATATTGCTTTCCGGATTTATTTTTCCGATTGAAAATATGCCCGGATGGCTGCAGGTAATATGCAATATTACTCCCGCAAAATGGTTTCTGATAATTATTAAAAGCATTATGTTGAAAGGAATTGGCTTGAAATATATTATAAAAGAAAATCTTGTTTTAATCGGAATGATAATGTTTTTTATTGCAATGAGTGTGAAGAAATTTAAAGTGAGGTTGGAGTAAGAGAGTATCAGGTATCAAGTATCAAGTATCAAGATATGAGTATTAACTTAAAAATAATTATATGCATAACTTTAAAGAATTAAATGTTTGGAAAAAGGCTATTGAGCTTTCAACTCATATTTACAAAATCACAGGAACATTTCCGAATAAAGAACAATTTGGATTAATATCACAGATAAACAGAAGTTGTGT
Organism: Bacteroidales bacterium; assembly: GCA_029004185.1. Lineage (GTDB taxonomy): Bacteria > Bacteroidota > Bacteroidia > Bacteroidales > JAHJDW01 > JAQUPB01. Next base: position 5,097 of record JAQUPB010000135.1, read on the forward strand.
TTCGATTCCTGCTAACATTGCTGAAGGTGCGGGAAGAGAAACGAAAAAGGATTTTAGTTATTTTTTAAGTGTATCACTAGGTTCTTCTTTTGAACTTGAAACACTTTTACTGATTGCGCTTAACATTGGTTATATTAATATTAAAACCTTTGATAATTTGAATATTCAAATAAATCAACTTCAGAGAATGCTTTATAGTTTGAAAAAATCACTAATAAAATAAATAATCTGTCTAAGTTACCAGATACCAGATACTAGATACTTGATACTAACTACTATTAATGAAAACAATACTATTTTTAATACAAAAAGAATTCCTTCAAATCAGGCGTAACAGAATGATGCTGCCTATTATTTTTGTTATGCCTTTGATTCAGCTTTTAATTCTGGTGCAGGCGGCGACTTTTGAAATGAAGCATATAAGAATGCATCTGATAGACCTTGATAGAAGCAGCACATCAAGAGAATTAATAAGTAAATTTCAGGGCTCACCTTTTTATGAAATAACAAATTTTTCTTTTTCAGAAAAAGAAGGCGAAGAAGATTTGAAAAAAAGTAATGCCGATATAATATTTCAGATACCGAAAAATTTCGAAAAGGATTTAAAAACGAATAAAAAAGCAAAAGTTCAACTTGTAATAAATGCTATAAATTCTGCCGCAGCTGGTGTTATAAATGCATACACGATTTCAATAATCAGCGATTACAACAGGCAGATAATTTATGAATGGAATAATGCTCCATTGAACTTTCAGGCATCATCAATAAATGTAAATTATTCATACTGGTTCAATCCCGAATTAAATTATACAAATTTTATGGTTCCGGGAATTCTTGTTCTGCTGGTAACTCTTATCGGAGCTCTTCTTTCGGGGATGAATATTGTGAGGGAAAAGGAAATAGGAACAATAGAACAGATAAATGTTACGCCAATAAAGAAATATCAGTTCATAATCGGAAAACTACTGCCTTTCTGGTTCATTGCGTTGTTTGAGCTTGGCTTCGGACTTACTATCGGGAAATTATTATTTAATATCCCCATTGTCGGAAGTTTGTGGCTTTTATTCGGTTTTGCTGCTGTTTATCTTATTGTTGTTTTAAGCATTGGTCTGCTGATTTCAACAATTAACAATACACAGCAGCAATCAATGTTTGTTACTTTCTTTTTTATGATTGTATTTATTTTGCTCAGTGGGTTGTTCACTCCTGTTGAAAGCATGCCCGACTGGGCGCAGAAAGTTGACATAATTAATCCTGTTGCATATTTTATAAAAGTAATGCGAATGATACTTCTCAAAGGTTCGGGCTTTTACGATATAAGAAAAGAATTCATTTCAATATCAATATATGCATTGGTAATTCTGAGTTTTGCGGTTTGGCGATACAGAAAAACTGCTTGATATTAAACCTAACAGGTCTTGAAGACCTGTTAGGTTTTGCATCTTAATTATCAATTATTTTTCATAAAAGTGCATTTCGGTAATATGCCTGTAAACCTTATCAGTCAGGAAAAACCTGACATCTTTTTTTTCTTTTATTGACTTGCGGATGAAACTTGATGAGATTTCAATAAGCGGTGCATTTAGGATTTTCACATTTTTATGGTTTTTTAGAACACCGCCATCAGAGACAGGGCGCGGATATATGTATAATTCGTAATCTTCAAGAATTTGTTTGTAATTTTTCCATTTATGAAATGTTTTGAGGTTATCGCTTCCCATGATTAATACAAAATTCTTATCAGGATATTTTTCTTTAAGATATGTAAGCGTGTTTATTGTGTATGACGGCTTGGGTAGTTTAAATTCAATATCGCATGCTTTGAATTTCTTAGTGTCTTCAATTGCAAGATTTACCATGTAAAAACGAAGATTGTCTTTAAGCAGGGTTGATTTATTTTTTAACGGATTCTGCGGCGTAATTACAAACCAAACTTCTTTTAAATCGGTGCATTCAACCATGTAGTTGGCAATAATTAAATGCCCTGCATGAATAGGATTGAAAGTCCCGAAAAATAAACCGGTTTTTAAAGTTGATGGCATGTACAAATATACAAATTTTTTAACCAGACTTTTGTGAAATATTTGTAAAAAAGCTGTGAGCTTCGAGCCACGAGTTGTGAGCATTTAAAAGATGAGGGACAGTTAAGTGTTTTTGAAACCTTATTTTATTATCGTTGGCTGAATAAAAAAAAATCAAATAAAAAAACCTAACAGGTCTCCGAGACCTGTTAGGTTTAATATCTTTTAATCTGTGAATCTGTGGCTTTTTTCTTATGACTTTAATTCATTATATTCCGAATCCCTTTCAACCGGCTGTCGTTTGGTTTGTTTAATGAAATCAATTATTTCCTCAACATTCATTGCCGGATTTTTTTCCTCGGCTCCTGCTTCCGAAAATATTTTTGTTGTATCGTTAATTGTTCCGTCAACATCATCAACGCCGAATGCAAAAGATAACTGGGCGATTTTTTTTCCTATGTTAGGCCAGTATGCTTTTATATGCTCAAAATTATCGAGAAAAATTCGCGAAACAGCGTAGTTTTTTAAATCTTCGGTTATTGTTGATTCTTTTATATTTTGAAGTTCATTATTTTTATTTCTGAATTTTAAAGGAATAAAAGTTTTGAATCCTCTTGTTTTATCCTGCAGTTTTCTGAGCATTGACAAATGTTCAATCCTGTGTTCATAATTTTCAATATGTCCGTAGAGCATTGTTGCATTTGAAAAAATATTTAGTTTATGAGCTGTTTCGTGAATTTCGAGCCATCTTTTAGCACTGATTTTTTCAGGACAAATTTCTTTTCTCACATTTTCGTTGAATATTTCAGCTCCGCCGCCGGGTATGGAATTTAATCCTGCATTTTCAAGGATTTTCAAACCTACTTCAATTTCCATTCCTGCTTTTGTAAACATATAATCAAGTTCAACTGCACTGAAAGCTTTGATATGAACTTCGGGAAGAATTTGTTTTATTTTCTTTAAAATATTTTCATAATAAAAAACATCCCTGTCGGGATGTGTGGCGCCGACAATATGAATTTCAGTTATGTTGCCTTCAAATTGTTTAATTTTATTTAAAATTTCATTTTCCGATAATTCGTATCCTTCTTCTTTTGATTTATAAAAATTGCAGAACTTACATTTGTTAACGCAGATGTTTGTGGGTTCTATGTGTAT
>JAQUPB010000136.1 GCA_029004185.1 Bacteroidales bacterium
ATAACTTTGTTTTATAGCAAAGTTACCACACAAATCAAATCAAAAAATCAAAGAACGTTCTATATATATTGTTTTTATTGTACTTTTATATAATTAAACATTTTTTAACGCATCACTAATAATTATTCATTATTAATTAAAATATTCCCGTATAATTTTCCGGTGCTATTTTTTTTAATTCTTCTTTCACTGAATTTTCAACATTAAGAGTATTTATGAATTTATGAATGGTTTCTTTTGTTATAATTTCATTTGAGCGTGTCAATGCTTTCAGCGCTTCATAAGGATTTTTGTAACCCTCGCGACGGAGAACAGTTTGTATTGCTTCGGCAACTACACTCCAGTTATCCTGCAAATCCTGCTTTATGGCAGTTTCATTTAATAAAAGTTTATTCAGTCCTTTTAAAAGTGATTTCATTGCAATAACTGTATAAGCAATGGGGACTCCCATGTTTCTCATTACCGTTGAATCGGAAAGGTCGCGTTGCAAGCGTGAGATTGGAAGCTTGGAAGAAAAATGTTCAAATACAGCATTAGCCATACCAAGGTTGCCTTCCGAATTTTCGAAGTTAATGGGATTAACTTTATGAGGCATGGTTGACGAACCTACTTCATTTTTTTTAATTTTTTGTTTAAAATAATTCATTGAAATGTAAAGCCAGATATCGCGGTTGAGGTCAATTAATATGGTATTTATTCTTTTGAGATTATCGCAGAAAGCAGCAAAATTATCGTAATGTTCGATTTGTGTAGTTGTTTGTGAACGCGTTAAACCGAGAGTGTCATTGACAAAATTATTTGAAAACTTAACCCAATCAATTTGTGGATATGCAACATGGTGGGCATTGAAATTTCCTATGGCACCGCCGAATTTTGCGGAATAAGGAATTGTGTTGAGAAGTTTCTGCTGCTGTTTTAATCTTTCAACAAAAACAAAAATTTCTTTTCCGAGTTTTGTCGGTGAAGCAGGTTGTCCGTGTGTTCTTGAAAGCATCGGAATGTTTTTCCATTCTTCAGATAAAGAATTTAATTTTGCGGTAAGTTCATTAAGTAGCGGGAAATAAATTGCATCTGTTGATTCTTTTATTAAAAGAGGAATAGCAGTATTATTGATGTCCTGCGAAGTTAGCCCGAAATGAACGAATTCTTTGTAATTTGATATTCCCAATGCATCGAATTTTTCTCTTATATAAAGTTCAACTGCTTTTACATCGTGATTAGTGGTTTTTTCAATTTCCTTTATTCTTAGCGCATCATTAGTGCTGAAATTTTTTGATATGTCAGTTAATTTTGAAAATAAGTTCTTGTCGAAATCTTTAAGTTGCGGCAATGGCAGCTTGCATAAAGCAATAAAATATTCGATTTCCACGAATACTCTTTTCCTGATAAGACCGAATTCGGAAAAATAAGGCGAGAATTCTGATAACATTTCTCTGTATCTTCCGTCCACAGGAGAAATTGCTGTTAGTTCGTTTAGTTCCATATTATTTTTTATTTTTTTGTTCCTGAGTTAATTTTGCTGCCATTCTTCTGCATTCTTCTGCTTTAGCAAACATTTTTAATTGTCCGTATGAGTTCGACATGTTCTGATAAATCATCGGGTCATCTGGTTTGTATTTCAAGGCTTTTTGCAACGATTCGAGTGATTCCTTGTACATCCCCTTAATTCCATAGGCTACTCCCATGTTTTCGAGAATTGAAGCTTCATCGGGTTTGAGTTTTATTGCTTTGTTCAGATATAAAAGTGACATGTCAATATTATTTTTCCTTTGACCCCATATTTGTCCGAGCCTGTTATAGCCCTTGTAATCACCGGGATTTTTTGAAACGTAATGATTCATTATGAAAATCGCAGAATCGGCTTTGTCAATATTTTCAAATACCTGAGCCATGCCTGTGCAATATTCAAATTTATCGGGATTTAAGGTTAAAAGCCGTTTATATGCTTTATAAGCAATGTAAAATCGCTTTTTTGTTAAACTGTTTTGTCCGAGAGTAAGCATATTTGTAATTCCATCGGTGTGTGAGGGATTTATGTTAATGCAATTACCGTAACAAATATATGCTTCATCATATTTGTCCAGATACAAGTAGGCATTTCCATACAAAACCCATCCGGCAATATAAGTGGGATGTAACTCGGTTCCTTTTTTTAAATATTTTTGTGCAAGATAAAGCATGTCTCTTTTTTCAAGGGAGTCCTTGATTTTTTCAGAACGTTCGATAAGCATGCCGCCCGCTGAAACAGTGCATTTTGCGCTATTTGAGGAGGGTTTCACGTCGGTTGTAAACAATGTAAAATCATCTTTCCATACTGGATTTCTTGTTATTGTTTTAACGGAATATCCCGTAAATAAAATAATTATAAGTGTTAAAGTTATTTTATTTGCCATATCCTGAACTTTAAAATATTTTTTAATTCCTATAATCAGAAAATAAGAAAGTGCAAAGCAAAAACCGAGTGAAGGAATGAAAACAAACCTTTCGTTCATGAAAGCACCTATATTCAGGAATAAATTTGAAACAATTGAGAAGGTAATCGCATAAAATAAAATCCAATATGAAATAAGATTCTTCTTTTTCAAACCTTTTAAAGCGTAATATGCAAGGAAAACAAAAATCAGCAGTGATATTATTGCCCTGAAGTCGGTCCATCCGATAATAGGTATTTGCCTGGGATAATAATCATGCGTGAGGGGGTGTGGAAAAATCAGAAGTTTAAAATATAAAGCCATTGTATAAAATATTGTCGCATATTTATCGCCTGTGGCAGCGTCTACATAGGGATTGTTAAGAAGTTCCTTTTCGATGGCACCTGAATTAAGTATAAAACCAAGCGCCTTATATCTTATAATGCCATAAGCTAAAGTGGCTAACAGCAATGGAAGAATTGATATGAATATTTTCTTTAAATTATGGTTTTTGAAGAAATAAATCGTAAGAGGAATTACAACTAAAAAAGTGATTGCAGTTTCTTTCGACATCAATGCAAGGAAAAAGCAAAAGGAATAAATAATCAGATACGATATTTTTTTTGTATCGAGATATTTCAGAACAAGCAATATTGTTATGAGAGAAAAAAGCATGCATAAAAGTTCATCTCTTCCTTTTGTGTTTGAAACCGCTTCGGTATGTATGGGATGTGCAACATACAGCAATGTTGTGATAAAAGTCAGCGACAAATACCAGACAGTATTCGGCGGAGGTTTGTTAAGTTCGTTCAGCAAAATAAAAATCAGAATGCAGATGAGAGCAAAGCATATGAGATTTCCAAGGTGGCTGAAAAAAGGATTCAGGCTTCCGAAAATCTGGTATTCAATTGCAAAAGTCATTTGAGCTAATGGACGGTATCTGCCGCCTGGCAGAAGATTTTTATTTTCACCGTAAAAACCGACGAATGAATCACTGAATAAAATCTTTTTTAATCCGTGGATTCCCTGTTTTGTGAATTTGTTGTCGGTAATAACGAGACGGTCGTCAAGAGTGTATTTGAGGGGCAGTGTATTTGCATATAAAATAAATGTAACAAGCGCAATGAAGATTATTTGCATCTGCTTGCTGTTGTTGAATTTTTGCCAGAAATTTTCTTTTTGAATTGCAGAAGTTGCAGCAATAGTTGATTTGGCTGCTGCGCTTTTGAAATCTTTTTTTCTGTTATTTTGAAAATTCTGCTTTTTCAAATTCGATTTTTTGTTCTTTAATGAATAAAAAATAAATTTTATCTGTGAATCTGTGGTTGTTTTTTTTATTCAAAATCCGGATAAAGAAGATATTTTTTTCTTATTAATTTGAATTTCTTTATGTCGTCCTGCCAGCTTTCTCTTATTGATTTTTCAAGGTAATCCTGCCAGCTTTTTTTAATGTCCTGAGCCAAATCTTCAGCGTGGTCTTTAATGTCTTTTTTCTTAACGCCTTCCTGTAATTGCACTTTAAGCTTTGAGTTTCCTACAAGGAAATTAAAATTTGAGTTAAAGAAATTTGCTTTATCGGGAAATTCATCATAAATATTTATTATCCAATACAGATATAATTGTTTTGAATTTTTAACATAAGACTCAGCGAATTCAGTAAGTTTAAATCCATTGCACTTTTTACCTTCATAAGGCGGATTTTTGCATTTTCCGGGAATACTTTTTGGAATGAAAGAGAATGAACCTTCTTTAAGATCCGGATGACCTATCACATTAAATGATAAATCCGTTCCTCTGCCTACGCTTATTAAAGTACCTTCGAACAATCCAAGAGAAGGATATAAATAAACAGCTTCCATATTAGGCAGATTTGGCGATGGGGGAACAGGCAACTGATATAACTCCCTGTGATTATATCCATCGGAAGTTATGCAACTTAGGTCGCACTTTAAATTATTTTTCAGCCATCCTTCACCGTTGAGCATTTGTGCATATTCGGCAATAGTCATTCCGTATACCAGTGGCACAGGATGGAGCCCCAGAAAAGAAGTAAACTCTTTTTCCAAAACAGGCCCGTCAACAAAACAACCGTTGGGATTGGGTCTGTCAAGAATAATTAATTTGATTTTATTTTCCGCACATGCTTCCATCACATAAGTTAATGTACTGAGATAAGTGTAAAATCTCACACCTACATCCTGTATGTCAAATATTACAACATCAATATTTGCGAGGTCTTCTTTTGATGGTTTTGTCTTTTTGCCATATAAAGAAATTATCGGAATTCCTGTTTTTTTATCTTTAAAATCATTAACCGATTCGCCTGCATCAAAATTTCCCCTGAATCCATGCTCGGGTGAAAAAATCTTTTTGATTTTTATTCCGAGTTTTAAAAGAGTATCAACAACATGCTTGTTTTGTACGAGTGATGTCTGGTTTGCAACTATTGCAACGTTTTTGTCTTTTATCAATGGCAGATATTCACTTGTTCTCTCAGCTCCGACTTTAATGAGATTTGAAGTTACAACTAAAGTATTTACTTTTTTTTGCTGTGAAAATGCAAAAGCAGGAATTACAACAAATGCTATTAATATTTTAAACCTGTAAATCATGTTTTAGTTTTTAATGTGATACAAAGCTAAATTAATTTTGCAAAAAAAATAAAAAAACCTGAAGGATTTTGTTGTACTTCTTTTTTTAATGACAGGATTTATTATTATAAAGTCAAAAACCTGACCATCTGAATTTTTATTAATTCTTGTAAAAAAAACAAAGCGATTTATGTGAAAAGTTTCAGGTAAATTATATATTTGAAGAATAAAATATTCATTATATATTTTTTTGAAAAATAAATTTGCATATATAATAGTTGCTTTGCTTGTTAATGCATATATTGCTAATGGGCAGGAGGCAAATGTAAAAGAATATTCTGCAACGAGGATTATAAAACCTCCTGTAATTGACGGGGTTCTTGAAGATGAAGCATGGAAAAACATTCCATGTATCAAAGACTTTACTCAGTCGGACCCATATGAAGGTAAAGAAGTATTTCAGAACACAGAAGTAAAAATTGTTTACGACAATTATGCCGTATACGTTGCGGGAATTATGTATGATAAAAATCCTGACAGCATACTGCATGAATTGGGGTTCAGGGCTGAAGAAAATCTGAATTCGGATATTTTTACAATCTCTTTTGATAATAATAATAAAAATCATGATTACTATACATTTGAGGTATATGCATCGGGAGTTCAAAAGGATTCAAAAAAATCGGATCCTACTTTTGATGGCGTATGGGAAAGCTCATCGAAAGTTACCGGTTACGGTTGGGTGGTGGAAATTAAAATACCGTATTCATGTATTCGTTTTCCTTCAACAGAAGAGCAGGAGTGGGGTTTGCAGATTACAAGAGGAATAAGACGCATACGGGAATTCGACCAGTGGGCAAGAGTCCCCAAAGGCGTTAACAACAGCCAGCTATACTGGGGAAAGCTCAGGGGCATAAAAAACATAAAATCCCCTTTGAGATTGTCGCTTACGCCGTATGTTTCTGCCATAATTGAAAAATATCCCCTTCTGAATTCCGATAACATTTACAATTATTATAATTCAACTTCATATAATTTAGGAGCCGACTTAAAATACGGTATTGACGACCGGTACACTCTTGACATGACTCTTTTACCTGATTTCAACCAGGTTCAATCAGATATGAAAATAAAAAATTTAAGTTACGAGGAAGTAACTTATACCGAGAATCGTTCATATTTCAAGGAAAGCATTGAGCTGTTCAATAAAGGTGGATTATTTTATTCAAGGAGAATAGGTAAGACACCCACGTTATATTATGATGCGGAAGATAGTTTGGAAGCCGGCGAAAAACTAGAAGATAACCCCACCCAGACAAAACTTCTGAATGCAACAAAAATTTCGGGCAGAAGCAATAATGGCCTGGCACTCGGATTTTTCAATGCAATAACGGATAACATGTATGCATCTGTTATTGACTCAACCGGTAGAAAAAGAAAAATCCTAACCGAACCGCTGACCAATTATAATATTCTGGTTATTGATAAGCAGTTAAAAAACAACTCTTCCTTTTACCTGATAAATACAAGCACAATTAGAGATAAAAAATATGACAATGCAGATGTTTCGGGCGCAGGATTTGTGATTTCAAACAACAAAGACATTTATGCAATATACGGCAATGGTGCTGTAAGTCAGAAAGACTCCAAAAACCCGGCTTCCGGCAGCACCGGATTCAAATATTTATTCGGTTTTAAAAAAACAAGCGGAAATTTTCTTTTTGATGCAAGCCATGAACTGATTGATTCCAGATTCGACTCTCAGGATATGGGTTATTATATAATTAATAATAAAATGAATGAATTGATTTCGTTCAGATATAATATTTATAAACCCTCGAAATGGTTTCTTAATTTACATAATACATTGCAATACGGTCACTCAACCAATCCTGTTACTTCCAAAATAATAAATTCACAAATCTCGTATGAGTTAGATTTTACAAGCCCCGGACATATAACATACAGATTCGAGTTTGTCGGATGCCCATTGGTATACTATGATTATGACGAACCAAGAATAGCAGGAAGATATTCCAAGGAATTCAGGCATTTGGTTATTATGCCTATGATAAGTACCGATTACAGAAAAACTCTTGCTGTAAACATACATTTTACGGGTTGGAGAAATATGGATCTGAATACTAAAAATGGTTTTGATTTGATTGATGAACTGAGAGTGAGAGTTAATGATAAACTTGGATTCATATATGACAATGAATATAGTTACGACCCTGAAGATATTGGTTTTGCAAGTATTTCGGATGCGAATGATGTGATTTACGGTTGCCGTGAAATTAAGGTTATTGCTAACAGCATTTCAATAAAATATGTTTTTAAAAAAGATATGACGCTGAGCATTATTGGCCGCCATTACTGGAAATCGGGTGAATATAAAAAATATTATTTGCTGCTCGAAAATGGCGAGCTCAGCCGCATAAGTAATCCCGATGAATCAAGTAATTTTAATTATAATGTATTCAATATTGATGTAATTTATTCGTGGCAGTTCGCACCGGGAAGCATTATTTCAGTTGCATATAAAAATGCTGTCGAAACTGAAAAACAATACCTCATATATAATTATTTCAGCAACTTTAAAAATACAATAGATTCTCCCCAAACAAACGGTTTATCACTTAAAATTTTGTATTATCTTGATTACTCTTATTTAAAAAAGAGAAATGTGGGTTAATTTTTTTATATAGATAAGCTTAAAAGTATTTTTTTGTTATTTCAAGAAATTCCCGGAATATTAAATTATTCGAAGCAATAATTTCTTTTCCGAAAATAAAATTATCTCCTCCTTTGAAGTCCGAAACTTTTCCGCCTGCCTGTTCAGCAATGAAAGCGCCGGCAGCAACATCCCACGGACTCAGGTCGTATTCATAAAAGCCATCATATCTGCCGCATGCAACATAAGCAAGGTCGGTTGCAGCAGAACCCAAACGGCGTACACCGTGAGTATTTCCGAACAAAAACTCAAGATGCTTCATGTAATTTTCCAGACGTGAATAATTTACATTCGGAAAACCTGTGGCAAGCAAACTGTCTTTTAACTTCTCAACTTTCGAAACACTTATTTTCTTGCTATTTAGAAATGCTCCTCCGCCTTCAAATGCATAAAAACATTCATCAAGATTTACTTCGTAAACTATTCCGAGAATGGTTTTGTCATTTTTTGTCAGCGCCACGCTTATTGCAAATAAAGGAACAGA
>JAQUPB010000137.1 GCA_029004185.1 Bacteroidales bacterium
CCGAACGGAACAAGAGCATACTATGGCTTCGGGCTGTAGTTGCCGTGAAGCACAAGTATCTAAAACCGCAAATCAAACTATTTCATTTGTTATTTTGTTGTCAAATAAATTTGTTAATAACTTACTGAAAAGTTAGTAATAAAATATTTGCAACAGCATTTAAAAAATTTCAAATTGCACCGATTTTTAAAAACAAGAAGTTTAATTTTAAAAAATGTAAATTCGGTATGCGCCAACTCAAAATAACAAAATCAATAACCAATCGTGAAACCGCTTCTCTTGATAAGTATCTACAGGAAATAGGAAGAGAAGGATTACTTACTACCGAAGAAGAAGTTATTCTTGCCCAAAAAATTAAAGCGGGCGACCCTTTGGCATTAGAACGACTTACTAAATCAAATCTCCGGTTTGTAGTTTCTGTTGCAAAGCAATATCAGAACCAGGGTTTAAGTTTACCAGACCTTATTAATGAAGGAAACTTAGGATTAATAAAAGCAGCAAAAAGATTTGATGAAACAAGAGGTTTTAAATTCATTTCATATGCGGTATGGTGGATACGGCAATCCATATTGCAGGCATTAGCAGAACAATCGCGAATTGTGAGATTACCTTTAAATCAGGTGGGTTCATTAAACAAAATATCAAAAGAATCCTCAAGGCTTGAGCAAAAATATGAAAGAACACCAACTATTCCTGAACTCGCAGAAGCGCTGGAATTACCTGAAGACAAAGTTGTGGACACACTTAAGGTTTCAAACAGATATGTTTCAATGGATGCCCCACTGGTTCAGGAAGAAGATTCCAATCTGCTTGATGTTTATGTTTCACCCGAAAATACGCCGACAGATAGTTTCTTAATTACCGAATCATTGCAAAAAGAAATTGAACGTTCACTGGCAACTTTAACCGAAAAAGAAAGAGATGTCGTAAACTTGTATTATGGCATCGGCAAAAATCATGGTTTAACGCTGGACGAAATAGGTGCAAAATTTGATCTTACAAGAGAAAGAGTCAGGCAGATTAAAGAAAAAGCAATAAGACGGCTTAAACATACTTCCCGGAGTAAATTGCTCAAAGCATATCTCGGTCAATAAAAAAAACCTCCGGAATATTCCGGAGGTTTTCTTTTTGCATTAAGAATTATTATTTCTCAATTTTTTTAGAATACTCTTTATTGGCAGTTCTGACTCTGATAATATACATACCACTGGCCAGTTTTAAATCCAAATTCACTAATTCTTTTTTCGGTGTAAAAGAATTATATAGTTTACCGTTTAAATCATAAACATCAATCTTTTCAATAATTTCATTAGATTCAACTTTAACTCCATAAGGTGTTTTTATGATATTGATTTTAAAATTATCAGCAATCGCCTTGTTGATGCCTACAACTCCCGAATATTTAAAAACGACACCCACGCTGTTTAATCCTCCCATTTGTGTCATTCCGTATAAACAGTCATTCATAAGGAATACAGAGCTTTTAGGTGTAGAACCATTCGTTATGTCAAAGTCATGAAGTTTAGTAAATCCAATCGCATTTGTATCAACACTAAAAATAACTCCGCTATTGGAATTTCCGCCCTGCTGTGTTGCAGCATACACTGTTTGATCAACAATAACAGGCGTTCCGATAGGATAAGAGCCGTTAGAGAGAGCTCCGCTAAAATCCATTAATTTCAAAAAATCCGTACCGTCGGGTTGTATTTTAAAAACAATTCCATGGTCGGTATATCCTCCCTGTGTGGCAATACCATATAAAAAGCCATCCGGCCGCAGTACAAGCGAACCATTAGGACGGCTGCCGTATGTTGAACCATCAAAATTCAAAATAACCGTTTGATTAGCTCCGCTTACATCTATTTTAAATATTGCGCCGTTATCATAAGCTCCTCCCAATTGAGTCATTCCATATAAAGTAGTGCCCGAAAGAGTGAGAGCACCCAACGGGAAACTTCCGCCCGAACCATTAAGATCGAATAATTTTGTGAATCCGGACCCATCTGTGTTTATTTTATAAATTACTCCCTGATTAGTACCGCCACCCTGATTAGCCATTCCATATAGTGTGCTTCCGTCAATAATAAGAGAACCTGTTGGCGCAGATCCCTTAGCTGTTCCGTCAAATTCAAGCAATTTTGTGTAACCGGTGCCATCTGTGTTTATTTTGTAAACTACACCAAGGTTTAATGTGCCACCCTGAGTGGTTGTTCCATAAAGCACTCCTCCTGAGAGAAGAAGTGCACCTGATGGTAACCCTCCATTATTAGTTCCGTCAAAATCCAGCAATTTTGTATAACCGGTGCCATCTGTGTTTATTTTAAAAATTACTCCTTTGTTATTTGTGCCGCCAACATTAGTAGTTCCGTACAAAGTGGTTCCTTCACCGCATAACTGGTTATACATGGGCTGTGCACCGTTACTATTGTCAAAATCCAATAATTTTGTGAATTGCGCTTTTGTTGAAAATGCAATCAGCAAAAGACATTGTAACAGCAATATTTTAATTGTTTGTTTTGAATAATTTTTCATGGTTAGTGTTTTTTTTTAGTTATTAATATCAATTAGTTTTACATTATTTATAATGTATATGAAACTTGTTTGAATTTTTATTGCATTTACATTCTTAAAACCTGATTTTCATTTGTTAACGCAGACAAAGTTATATTAAGGATTTTTAAAAAGCAAGTATTTTTCAATAAAATTCATCCCTGTATTTTTAAATTAGTTTATTTTTACAAAAATAAGTTCACTGGGTATGAATTTAAAAAAAATACCAGATTATTTAAATCTTGTAAAATTCGCGCATACAATATTTGCATTTCCATTTGCAATGCTCGGATATTTTTTAGGACTGCAGTCGCAAAACTGGAAATTCGAGCCAATGATTTTATTGCTGATAATCTTGTGTATGATATTTGCAAGAAGCGCTGCAATGTCGTTCAACAGAATAGCAGATTTGAAATTTGACAAGGAAAATCCGCGTACACAAAACAGGGAATTACCCAAAGAAGTTCTTAAAATACATTCAGCTTTGATTTTTTCTGTCGCATCCTCATTATTATTTGTCGCAACAACTTTTTTCATTAATAAAATATGTTTTTATCTCTCACCTGTTGCTTTAATTATAATATTAGGATACAGTTATACCAAACGATTTACTTCTTTATGCCATATTATATTAGGTTTAGGATTATCGCTCTCTCCTATTGGCGCTTATCTGGCAGCCACGGGAAATTTCGGTGTTGTTCCTCTTTTATTATCTTTTTCAGTATTGTTTTGGGTTAGTGGTTTTGATATAATATATGCACTGCAGGATAAAGATTTTGATTTAAAAAATGACCTGTTTTCTATACCTGCGTCGTGTGGTATCAAAAATGCAATAAAAATTTCTGCTGTTTTACATTTACTTTCTTCGGTTTTATTGATAATAACAGGTATATACGGTGAATTCGGAATGTTTTACTGGACAGGTACTTTAATATTTATTTTATGCATCGTTTATCAACACAGATTGGTTAAACCGGATGACCTGTCAAAAGTTAACTTCGCCTTTTTCACAATGAATGGCATTGCAAGCATCGTCTTTGCTGCTTTTGTCATAGTTGATATTTTAATATAATCAGGAATTCGGGTAAATAAAATTTATTTTATTAATTTTGAACTTTATTAGATTTAAATAAAAAAAACAATAATTATTTTTTATATGAGAAAAGTAACTTTCACATTCGTTTTTGCTTTAATAATATCCTTTCATATTTCCGGGCAAACACCTGCTGTCGGCGCTGTTGATGAGCAATTAGCCGAAAAGTTGTATAATGAGGGCATAAAAAACTTTGAAGCAAAGGAATATCAGAAAGCAATAATTAATTTCGATAATGCAATAGGAATCAAACCTGCATTCATAAAAGCCATTTTTAACAGGGGATGCGTAAAAATGGAAATAAAAGATTATAAAGGAGCCATCGAAGATTTTGATAAATATATTTTAAGTGATTCTTCTTCTAAAGCATACTTTAACAGGGGACTTGCAAGAAATTATATTAATGACAAACAGGGTGCATTAAACGATTTTACAAAAGCAATAAATAAAGACCCCATGTATTCACAGGCATTTTATTACAGGGGTACTATTAAATTTGAGAAAAATGAATTTAAAGCGGCATTGTCGGATTTTAATACTGCAATAAATCTGAATCCTGATTATGCTTATGCATACAATGACAGAGGAAGCGTAAAAAAACAACTCGAGGATTATAACGGCGCTTTTGAAGATTATAAAAAAGCAATTTTCTTGAGTCCCCAAATATCGTTTTTTTATAATAATATCGCCGGTGTCCTCAGGAAGCTTAACAAGAACGATGAGGCAATGACAAATTACAACACGGCAATTAATTTAAAGCCTGATTATTATATTGCATATGATAACAGAGGAACTCTGAAATTTGAAATGAAAGATTACAAGGGTGCAGTTGCTGATTATTCTGAAGCAATAAAAATAAACCCGCAATATTCATTGGCATTCAACAACAGAGGCAATGCAAAATACAAACTTGAAGATTACAAAGGAGCAGTCAGCGATTTTGACGAAGCAATAAAAATAACTGCCGGATATGGACAAGCATACTTGAACAGGGCTATTGCAAAAGAAATGCTTCGCGATAATGACGGAGCATGCAAGGACTGGGAAAAAGCTCTTCAGTTGGGTATAACTGTTGCAGAAAGTTACCTGAAGCAACAATGCGATTATAACAAAACTAAAAATGTCAATAAATAAAAAAAATCACTCATATAATAAAATGTTAAATTTTATTAAAGATAGTTTTAAATTAAAAAAAGAATTACCTTTGTCGACTAATATTATAGACATAGTATAGTATCAAAATAATTACATTCAGATGATCAAAAAGAGTTTTGAAGAAATTAACGAAAAAATCAAAAAAGGCAAAGCAGTTATAGTGACTGCCGATGAAATTATTGATTTAGTTGCCGAGAAAGGAATAAAAAAGGCAGCACAAGAAGTTGATGTTGTTACCACAGCCACTTTTGGTCCGATGTGTTCAAGCGGAGCGTTTTTAAATTTCGGTCATTCCGATCCTCCTATTAAAATGTCAAAAGTATGGCTTAATGATGTGCCTGCTTATGCCGGTATTGCTGCTGTTGATGCATACATAGGAGCAACAGAGCTTTCCGAAACCAAAGGAATGGAATATGGCGGTGCACATGTTATCGAAGACCTGATAAAAGGGAAAAACGTAAAGTTGCACGCGAAATCATACGGCACCGATTGTTACCCATTAAAAGAAATTACGACATTCATTAATAAAAAAAACATAAACCAGGCATTTCTTTTTAATCCCAGAAATGCATATCAGAATTATGCTGCAGCAACCAATTCAAGCGATAAAACATTATACACATACATGGGAACCTTACTTCCCGATTATGGAAATGTAACTTATTCCACAAGCGGTCAGCTCAGTCCTCTGCTCAATGACCCTGAATACAGAACCATAGGGATAGGTACAAGAATTTTTATTGGCGGAGCCCAGGGATATGTCGCATGGGAAGGTACGCAACATAACCCCGAACAAAACCGAGGAACAAACAAAGTGCCTATAGGTGCCGCAGGTACTCTGACATTAATAGGTGATTTAAAACAAATGAATACGAATTTTATCAGGGCAGCAGTTTATGAGAAATATGGCATTTCAATTTTTATAGGTATTGGAATCCCTATTCCCATATTGGATGAAGATATTCTTGAAAAAACAGCAATAAAGGACAGCCAGATATTTACAAATGTTTATGATTATAGTGTTCAAAGCAGAAAACGTCCTGCAATACGAAGCGTTTCGTACGAAGAACTGAGGAGCGGAACTATTAAACTGAACAATAAAAAAGTTTCCACCGCACCACTGTCAAGTTTAAAGGTTGCCAGAGAAATAGCTCAGATACTAAAAAAACAAATTGCAAAGGGTGATTTTGTGTTAACCCAGCCGGTTGCACACCTGCCATTGAAAAATAAAATGAATACCTTAGATATAAGAGGAGGTAAAGATGAATAAAATTAAAATATGCCTGTACTTTCCACCGAATAAAGTTACTGTGCCCCTGTCCTATCATTTGATTAAAAATTTCGATTTACAGTTGAACATTCTTCATGCCGATATAGATTTAGCAAAAACCGGCAAATTAATTATGGATGTTCTGGGCGAAAAAAAGAATATTGAAAAGGGTTTGAAATTTATCGAACAGCAGGGAATAAAATATAAAATATTCAACAAAACCATAATCTGGCAGGAAGATAAATGCATTCATTGCGGTGCATGCACAGCCGTTTGCCCATCGGGTGCTTTAAAACTTGGCACAATAGATTGCATGCTTACCTTTGACAAAGAAGAATGCCTCGTTTGCGAATTATGCATAAAATCCTGTCCATTGAATGTTATGAGTGTCGCTTTCTGATAGATGCTGATTTTCGCTGAAAAATTATGATTTTTGAATCTGCGTTTTTTCATATTTTTCATAATATATCTGCGTCTATTTTTATTTTTTTTCATTAATTTCTTATTTAAAATTAAATGTTTCAAAAACGTTCCTATCGCGACAATTTCAAGGGTGACGGAATAATATTTTTCAATGTATGTATAAATGAAACCGATTTATGCATCGGGGCGAATGCAAATCTATATGAAAAGGCGTTTGAGCTTGTAAAACTTTACAGAAAGCAAATTGAAGAATATATTCAGATTGACCCTGCTTTTCTAACTTCTCTTTCACCAATAAAGCCAAAGCCCGATTCGCAACATATAATAAAAAAGATGTGTAAAGCAACAGAAAAAGCTGGTGTTGGTCCAATGGCTGCCGTTGCAGGAGCAATAAGCGAATTGGTAGGGATTGAATTGTTAAAGTACTCCGATGAAATAATTGTTGAAAACGGAGGCGATATTTTCATTAGAACGAATAAACCGCGTAAAATAGGAATATATGCAGGCAATTCACCATTCAGCGAAAAAATTGCCGTTCAGATTGAACCGGAAAATACACCGGCAGGAATATGCACATCTTCAGGCACAGTAGGGCATTCATTGAGTTTTGGTAAATGCGATGCGACTGTTATTATATCAAAAGACACTTTTTTAGCTGATGCCCTTGCTACTGCTACCGGTAATATCGTTAAAACAAAAGACGACATTCAAAAAGCAATAGATTTTGCAGCAGGTTACAAAGAAGTTGACGGTGTGTTAATAATAATGAATGACATAATCGGAATAAAGAAAAATATTAATCTTATTAAAATTTAAAGTAAAAATTTGTATATTTGTATGTTAAATTATAAAACATATTAATTATGGCTAAATATCTTGCTATTTCTTTTCTTCTGTTTTTTAGTTTATTGGGCTTCAAAGTCAATTCACAGAATATTGAATTTGAAAAAGAAAACTTTCCCGATAAAAAAAATGAACTTAAAGAAATAAAAACACAAATTCTGGAAGGTGATAAATATTACGACATGGGTACCGGTTATTATAAAAACGCACTTGATGTTTATAAAAAAGTGTACGCATTTAACCCTTCTAATGCATTGCTTAACTATAAAATTGCTAAATGCTATCTTAACTCTTACGAAAAGACAAAGGCAATTTATCATCTTAACAAAACTCTTAAGCTCGACAGCAATATTATTTCCGACATTTATTTGTTGCTCGGACAGGCATATCAGTATAAATCGGAGTGGGATTCGGCTGTTACCTCATATAATAGATATCTGAAAAAAATATCACCTCTCGAACTGGCTGCAAAAAAAGCAGAAACAGAAAAAAGAATCGAGGAATGCAAATACGGAAAAGAAATCACGAAAAATCCGACGAAAGTATTTGTTGATAACCTCGGCAATGAAATCAATTCCGAATATGCAGATTATGGTGTTGTTATAAATGCCGATGAATCAGTTCTGATGTTCACTTCACGCCGCCAGACTTGTACCGGTGGTAAAATAGACCCTAGGTTGAACGTTTATTATGAAGATATTTTTATTTGCAAAAACGAAAATGGCAAATTGTCAAAACCTGATAATCCGGGAGAACCATTAAATACAATGTTTAACGATGCCACAGTAGGCCTTTCAGTTGACGGACAAAAACTTTTGATTTATAAAATTGACAACGACGG
>JAQUPB010000138.1 GCA_029004185.1 Bacteroidales bacterium
TCTTGTGTTGAAATTATCATTCGACTTAGGTTGACTGTAGTCAGGATTTGAATACTTCCTGGGCGTTACATCACCCTGACCTTGTTGTGCTCCCCTGTTATTAGGCTTTTGAGCCGGAGCTGCAACATTGTTATCAGCCCTGTTTACAGGAGCTCCCTTTTGTCCGACTTTTTCGGAATTTGCGGCAGGCTGCGGTTTATTTTTATCGGTATTTACAGGTGCTGCATTTCCGCTGCTTGGTTTTTGCTGAGGAGGGTTCACATTACCGTTACCGGAGGTAGTACCCTGTGAATTGCCCGGTGCAACATTTTTGTTCGCACTTACTTTTCCGGGTTCGGGATTAACTCCTGAATTGTATTTTCCGGCATTGCCCTGACCGGGTACAACATTGTTGTTGCCGGGTTTAGGAGTTACATTTCCCTGACCTTCAGTTTTTCCCGTGCTGTTGATGCTATTAACGCCGGTTTTTCCGGAAGTTGCAGTTTTTGTTCTGTTTGCGTCATTTTCATTGTAAACACTTTTGTTGTCGGTTGCTATCGTTCCCTTTCGTGCATCCTCATATTTTTGTGCGAAATTTCTTACAGGACGGCTGTCGGAACCGGTAGTGGTGCGGCTTGACATTGGTCCGTAATGGCGGGAATTTCCGTCATAACTATTATAATAATAGTCTGAATATAATCCGTCATAATACCCATCCCAATATCCATTTCCGTATCCCCAGCCATGATGATACCACGGATAATAAGAATAATAAGGAGAATACCAAGGGTCCCACATATACCATGAGCTATAGTGCCACCAGGGACTATATCCCATGTAAAAGAAAGGTGATACCCAATGGTAGCCAAGGTATATGCTTACGCCCCAATCCATAGGATTATATGAGTACCAGTACATATTTGTATAATAATCGTCGTAGTATGAATACCCGTAACTTGGTTCATAAAACCTTCTCATTCTTGCGGCATATGAATAATCATAATAATCATCGTAATAATTATTGGTAACGTATGTATTTCCGTTTTCATCACTATAACTTTCGGTAGTTGACTGACGGGAATTATTATAATCGCTGTTCGCTGATGATGGGATGCTGTCTTCAGCTTTCAATGTTTGCCCCTGATTAGAATTATATCCTGCATCTTTACTGTCTGACGAAGTATTTGAGCTCGGCTGTGAATACACAGGAGCCTTGGTAGTTTTATCTGTTTTGGGGTTATAATACACGTCATCATAAGTTGCCGTATTGCGGGTTGTATTGCAGGCACCTAAGGCGAGAATAACAACTAACGGAAGAATGTTTTTTATTGTTTTCATGATTTTATCCTCCATAGTTTAATTAATTAATTTTTGTATTTTTGTTTTTCAATTAAATGAAATACAAATTTTATACCACAAATAAAATATGTCAAAAGATTTTTCAACAAGGGAAGAAAATTTCTCCCAATGGTACAACGATCTGGTAATAAAAGCAGATTTAGCCGAAAATTCCGCAGTTCGCGGTTGCATGGTTATCAAGCCATATGGATTTTCAATATGGGAAAAAATGCAGGCAGCGCTGGATAAAATGTTTAAAGACAGCGGTCACTCCAATGCTTATTTTCCTTTATTCATACCAAAATCATTTTTTAATAAAGAAGCAGCACACGTTGAAGGTTTTGCCAAGGAATGTGCCGTTGTCACTCATTATCGCTTAAAAAAATCACCTGATGGCAAAGACATTATTGTTGATGAAGATGCAAAACTCGAAGAAGAACTTATAATACGTCCCACTTCCGAAACAATTATTTGGAACACATATAAAGGATGGATACAATCGTACCGCGATCTTCCCATTCTCGTAAACCAATGGGCTAACGTTGTTAGATGGGAAATGAGGCCGCGATTGTTTCTCAGAACCGCCGAATTCCTTTGGCAGGAAGGACATACCGCCCATGCAACCGAAAAAGAAGCAACAGAAGAAGCATTAAAAATTCTTGATATTTACGCCGACTTTGCCGAAAACTGGCTTGCACTGCCTGTTCTGAAAGGATTTAAAACTCCGGGAGAACGTTTTGCAGGCGCTCTTGAAACATATTGCATCGAAGCGCTTATGCAGGATGGCAAAGCACTTCAGGCAGGAACATCGCATTTCCTCGGGCAGAATTTCGCAAAAGCTTTTGATGTGAAATTCATGAACAAGGAAAACAAACAGGAATTTGTATGGGCAACATCATGGGGTGTTTCAACGCGACTTATGGGCGCTCTTGTCATGGCTCATTCCGATGACAAGGGATTGGTAATACCTCCGAAGCTTGCGCCAATCCAGGTAATCATCATTCCTATATATAAAACCGATGAGGAATTCGCTCTGGTTTCCGAAAAAATTATTCAGATAAAAAAATCACTTGAAAAAAGAGGAATTGCAGTAAAATTTGATAGCAGGGATACGCAAAAACCCGGGTTTAAATTTGCTGAAGCCGAATTCAGAGGCATACCTGTTAGACTTGCCGTAGGACCGAGAGATGTCAGCAATGGCACTGTTGAAGTTGTGAGAAGAGATACTCTTGAAAAATCCATCTACCAGCAAACCGATCTTGAAAATAAAATCACAAACCTCCTTGACAACATTCAGCAGAACATGTATGAAAAAGCTTTGTCGTTCAGGGAAAACAATACATACAAAACCGACTCTTACGAAGATTTCAAAAAAATACTCGACGAAAAAGGTGGCTTTATTTCAGCTCACTGGGACGGCACTTCCGAAACGGAAGAAAAAATAAAAGAAGAAACAAAAGCTACCATCCGATGCATTCCTGTTAATAATGAAAGTGAAGAAGGCAAATGCATCTACTCGGGAAAACCTTCAAGCCAAAGGGTTGTTTTTGCAAGGGCGTATTAAAAGAGTTTAAAGTTTGAAGTTTCAAGTTCTGCAAATCTTTGCGTTCTTTGCTATTTCTTGGCTCCCGATAGCTATCGGGATTGCAGCCAAATATTTTTTCTTCTTAAAATTTCTCGCTGAGTATCGCAGAAAAACAAATTATTTCTTTGTTGTTTTTTTTCACTCGTGGCTCGCAGCTCGTAACTTTTTTATTATTCTTTATTAATTATTTTACAATCCTCTCCACTACCATATCTCCAATTTCGGTAGTTGAGTAGCCCATTTTTCCGGCGTTCTGGCTTTTCATTTTATTTGAAGTCATGTATATTACGGCGTTTTCAATTGCCTCAGCAGCTTTATTTTCGCCCAGATGTTCGAGCATCATTGCCGCAGCTGCTATTGAAGCCAGCGGATTGATAATATTTTTACCTGTATATTTTGGAGCTGAGCCGCCGATTGGTTCAAACATGCTAACTCCGTTCGGATTAATGTTTCCTCCTGCCGCAATGCCCATTCCTCCCTGTGTTATCGCACCAAGGTCGGTTATTATATCACCGAACATATTGCCCGTTACAATTACATCGAACCATTCGGGATTTTTTACCATCCACATGCATGTGGCGTCAACATTGTAATATTCGCGTTTTATATCGGGATATTCTTTTTCGCCCATTTCATGAAATGCTCTTTCCCAGAGGTCATATACAAATGTCAGAACATTTGTTTTCCCGCACAACGCAAGTGTTTTTTTCTTGTTGCGTTTTCGTGTGTATTCAAAAGCATAACGCAGACAGCGGTCAACCTGAAAACGTGTGTAAATTGAAGTCTGAATTGCAGTTTCATTTGGTGTTCCTTTCAATGTAAAACCTCCTGCACCTGTATATAAATCGCCTGTATTTTCGCGTACTACAACGTAATCAATATGCTCGGGACCTTTGTCTTTCAATGGAGTTTCAACACCGGGATATAATTTTATCGGTCGCAGATTAATGTACTGGTCGAGTTCGAAACGCAGCCGTAAAAGAATTCCTTTTTCAAGAATTCCGGGCTTAACATCGGGATGACCTATTGCGCCTAAAAAAATTGCATCAAACTTTTTCAGCTCTTCTGTTGCATTATCGGGTAAAATAATTCCTGTCTTTAAATAATTTTCACCGCCATAATTGAAATATGTATAATTCAGTTTAAATCCGAATTTTCCGGCAGCTGCATTCAATACTTTAATGCCTTCGGCAACAACTTCGGGTCCTGTTCCATCACCTGGAATTACTGCAATTTTCTTTTCCATATATTTATTCGTCATTAAAGTTTATGCAAATTAACATTAAAAAATTAAATAGAAAAATGCCACAAGGGCACTAAGACACCAGGTTTCACAAAGAAAAACTTAGTGCAACTTTGAGTCCTTGTGTCCTAGTGGCAATAAAATGTTTTCAAATATATTCAAAATAAAATAATCTCATTTCAAAAACAAATTAACTCATACAATTATTACGAGCACAATTTATTCACTTCAACTTCTTCCTGAAACTGAAGGTAGAGGCTGTTTTTTTCGTATACTTCAATTGTATCTTTTAACGAAAGCAAATAATCAATATCATCACAGCCGTTTAAAAAACATATTTTATTAAACTGGTTTATCACAAAGAGTTCATGTAAAATTGTACCTGCAATTTTAACCGATTGATTTTCGAGGTCAACAATAAGTTCGGTGTTGCTGTTTTCATTCACATTTTCAAAAATCGTATCTAAAAATGATTTGGAAACCTGCACAGGCAGGAGTCCGTTATTTAGTGCATTATTTTTAAAAATATCGGCAAAATAGCTTGAAATAACCACTCTGAAGCCATGGTCATATATTGCCCAGACAGCATGTTCACGGCTTGAGCCGCAGCCGAAGTTATCACCTGCAACCAGAATTTTGCCTTTGTATGCGGGATTGTTCAGAACAAAATTTTCTCTTGGTTTGTCTTTTTCGTCATACCTTAAATCCCTGAAAAGATTTTTACCAAAATCAGCACGCGTTGTTGCCTTTAAAAATCTCGCAGGAATAATCTGGTCGGTATCTATGTTATCCATTTGTACCGGCACCACTGTTGATTTGATTGTTTTAAATTTTTCCATAATTGTTTTTTTACTTAATTTAATTCTAACTAATTTATATTATTTTTAAATGGTTTCTGTTAATTAACTCTCTGCTTTGCGTCGCATGATGCATTTTAACAATTTATTAATTTCCTGCTTGCGACGCCGAACATATTGTTATTTGTTCACCCCGCGCTAAAGCACGGGGTTACCAATACCTGCCTGCGTCAGACAGGTTTAAACCCTAACGGGTTTTATTTTTACATAAATTGACTTAATAACCAAAATCTAAACAGTTATAAGATCAAAACAATATTTTTCATACTTTGCTGCCATCCAATCAGGCTATTTTTGTTAATCGTTAGTAATTCTTTGCCTTATGCCTTATGCCTTATGCCTTATGCCTTGTGCCTTTTAACTTATGCCTTCTCTTACATCAGTTATTTCGCCTTTAATTGCAACGGCAGCAGCAGTCAGCGGACTTGCAAGTATTGTTCTCGCTCCGGGTCCCTGCCTGCCTTCAAAATTTCTGTTTGATGTTGCAACACAATATTCGCCTGCAGGAACTTTGTCTTCGTTCATTGCAAGACATGCCGAACAACCCGGTTCACGAAAATCAATTCCGGCATCAGTAAATATTTTATCGAGTCCTTCTTCTTTTGCCTGCTTTAAAACCTGCATCGAACCAGGGACAACCATTGCCCTCACATTATCTGCTTTTTTCTTTCCTTTTATAAACGCTGCAGCAATTCTTATATCTTCAATTCTTCCGTTTGTGCAACTTCCAATAAATACATAATTTATTTTTTTACCGATTAATTTTTCTCCTTCTTTAAAACCCATGTATTCAAGAGCTTTTTCGAAAGATGTTTTGTCGCTGTTTTTATCTGCAAAAGGAATTGGTTCATTTATTTTTATTGCCATTCCGGGGTTTGTACCAAAAGTTATCATCGGTTCAATATCTGCCGCATCGAAAAAATATTCCTTGTCAAAAACCGCATCATCATCCGATTTCAGCGTTTTCCAGTATTCAATTGCCTTTTCAAGTTTTTTTCCTTTGGGTGCAAATTTTCTGTTTTTAACATATTCAAAAGTTGTTTCATCCGGAGCAATTAAACTTCCTTTTGCTCCCATTTCTATTCCCATGTTGCATATTGTCATCCGTGCTTCCATTGACAATTCTTTTATTGCAGAACCTGTAAATTCAACAAAATAGCCGCTTCCGCCGCCTGTCGTCAGTTTTGAAATAACATAAAGAATAATGTCTTTTGAAGTAACTCCCTTTCCGGGTTTTCCGTCAATCTGTATTTTCATTGACTTTGGTTTCGTCTGCAGCAAACATTGTGTTGCAAGAACTTCTTCGACTTCGCTTGTGCCAACGCCGAATGCAATTGCACCGAAAGCGCCGTGAGTTGAAGTGTGACTGTCGCCGCAGACTATTGTCATTCCGGGCTGTGTAAAGCCAAGTTCGGGACCTATGACATGAACTATTCCCTGAAAAGGATGCAGAAGTCCGAACAAGTTCACTCCGAATTTTTTACAGTTTTCGGTAAGCTTCTCAACCTGAAGCCTCGACTGCTCTTCCTTTATAGGTAAATGCTGATTTTTTGTCGGAACATTATGGTCGGCAGTTGCAATGGTTCTTTCCGGACGGAAAACTTTTATTTTTCTTTTCTCAAGACCGGCAAATGCCTGCGGACTCGTAACTTCGTGCACAAAATTTTTGTCGATATATAAAACATCAGGTCCATCGTTTATGCTTGCAACAACATGCTTCTCCCAAATTTTATCTATTATTGTCTTTCCCATAGGTGGAAATTAATTTCATTATCGTGTTATTTTTAGTCACATTTATAAGTTGGTAGCCCTTTAGCTTCGAGCTGTGAGCTATGAGCAACAAGTATAAAAATAATTTATTCTGGAAACAATCAATAAAATTCATTATCAAATTATCAAATTAACTCATTTTCAAATTTTCAAATCATCTTCATTTTCAAATTTTCTTATTTTCTCATTTCCGGAATCACCAAACAATTTTATTCAGTGCGTCAATGAATGCTTCAACAGACGAAGTGACAATGTCGGTATCAACACCGAAGCCGTAATAAATTTTTCCCTTATAATCAACCTGAATATGAACTTTACCCAAATCGCTTGTTCCGCGTGTCAATGCTTGCATATAAAATTCTTCAAGGCGGACTTTTTTATTTAAAATCTTTTTTATTGCAATAAAACTTGCGTCAATGGGACCATCTCCTGTTGCAGTTTCAGTATACTTTTGCCCGTTAATGTTCAGCCTTACCATTGCCATAGGTATTGCATTCTTTCCGCAAACAACTTCGAGCAATTCGAGCTTTATGCCTTTATCTCCGTTAACTTCACCTCCGACCAAAATCAGCAGGTCATCATCATTAACATCTTTTTTCCTGTCGGCAAGACGCAGGAATTTTTCGTAAATATTATTCAGCTTTTCCTTTTTTAATTCAAAACCGAGTTTTTCCATCCTGTGTTTCAGCGCTGCTCTTCCGCTGCGGGCAGTGAGAATTATTGATGATTCTCTTATTCCAACATCCCTGGGGTTTATTATTTCATAAGTCTCCCTGTGTTTCAAAACACCATCCTGGTGTATCCCCGATGAATGAGCAAATGCATTTCTGCCGACAATTGATTTATTTGCCTGTACAGGCATGCGCATTAACCTTGATACAAGGCGGCTTGTAGGATATATCTTTTTGGTATTAATTCCTGTGTAGCATAAAGCGCCTTTGCGTGAATTAATAATCATTGCAACTTCTTCAAGCGAAGTGTTGCCGGCTCTTTCACCGAGGCCGTTGATTGTAGCTTCAACCTGCCTTGCTCCGTTGGCAACTCCCGAAATACTGTTAGCCGTAGCCATTCCGAGGTCATTATGACAATGAACCGATATTATTGCTTTATCAACATTCTTAACGTTATTCATCAGATATTTTATTTTTTCTCCGAATTCCCAAGGTGTGCAGTATCCCGTTGTATCGGGAATGTTCACAACATCGGCGCCGGCAGCAATCACTGCTTCCACCATGTGAGCAAGAAATTTATTTACAGCTCTTCCGGCATCTTCACAAAAAAACTCAACTACATCTGCACGTTTTTTTGCAAGCTTCACGGCAGCTACGCACAGGTCAATCACCTG
>JAQUPB010000139.1 GCA_029004185.1 Bacteroidales bacterium
ATACAATCTGTGAGTAGCTGAAAACAGGCATTAAGCATTATGTTATCTTTGTCTGACCAACCTTTGTCAAGTGTCTGTATTTTTAAAATGTTCGCAGGTTTCATTTTTGAAGGTATTACTCATCATATTTGGGCTTTATTCTTTTATTATTTTTCTCACTTCAACTGTCTTGTCAGTTATGAGTTTTATAAAATAAATCCCGCATGGCAAATCGCTCACATCCACTTTTGCCTTATGCCTTATGCCTTGTGCCTTTATTAATTCCTGTCCGCTTAAATTATAAATTTCTAAATCGTAACCCGTGTATCGTAAATCTTTTATTTCTATTGTTATTTCTGTGTTTGCGGGATTGGGATATATAGAATAACTGAAATCATTTTCCTTAACAGAAGTTGGAAGTTCGTGTTTTATAACCGTTCCATCTCCACCTACTGCATATCCGATTACAGAATCGCAAAACTGAATATCGTACAAAAAACTGCTTACTCCATTTAGCGTGACTGTTTCCCACGACATGCCGGTATTGGTGGAAGTCCATAGTGCTGCATTGTTGCCAACAATATAACCTGTATTGTTATAAAAACGCACCCTGTATAAATCGGTTATGCTGGGAGGTGTAATTATGTTCCATGAATCACCCCTGTCGTTGGTTCTGTGTATTTTTCCGTTTAGTCCCACTGCGCAACCTGTTTCTTCACTGAGAAGTCCTATTGACATCAGTGAACCCGGCGATGGAATGTTTACGGTGTCCCAGTATTGTCCGTTGTTGGTAGTCCTGTATACATTTCCTATTTGATTTACAATAAATCCAGTATCATTTTTTGCAGGAAAATTTATGTCTCTTAAAACCGAAGTGCCTTTTTTATACGGGAGCCATGTTTTTCCCGTGTCGTTCGAAACAAAGATGTAGCCATCCGTTCCGCTTGTAACAATGAGTTTGTTTTTATTTTCAACAATGCTGTACATTGATGTTGTGGAAGTGCCGGGAATTGTTGTTGACCATGTACTTCCTTTATTTGTTGTTTTGAGAATTTTTCCGCCTGTAGTCGTGTATGCCATGGTTACTGCAAAACCTATGTCATCGTTCAGAAAATGAATTGCCGATACTGTAGTACCTGGAATTCCAAGGTTAAGATTACTCCAGTTAAGTCCGCCGTTTGTTGATTTAAAAGCGGCGCCGTTGTTTCCTGCAACGAAGACTGTGTCTTTGTTGAGGCAAAACACATCAAGCAGATTTTCCGAGGTGAAGTTTGTTAATTTGTTCCACGTTTGTGAAAACGCACCGATACTTATTATAAGCAGAATTGATAAAAATATTTTTTTCATTTTTTTAATAATTAAGGGTTAATAAAAAAATAAATAAACATTTACAAAGAACATGAAAGTTTAAATTTTCCTTTTCAATTCAAATACAATCCCTCCGAAAGCAACAAGCAAAATAAGAAGTGAGCTTGCAAGGGAAACTTTTTCTCCCACGGAATATAATATTGGTTCGAAACGAAATTCTATTTTGTGTTGTCCTGCAGGTACAACCATTGCCCTTAATACATAATCTGCTCTGAAATATGGTTTCTTCTCGTCGTCAACATAAACATTCCATCCTTTATCATAAAATATTTCAGAAAATACCGCAATCTGTTCTTTGCTCGTTTTTGAATTATAAATAAGTTCATTCGGCTTGTACGATTCGAGTTTTATTGATGCAGTGGAATCAAATGAATTCTTATAATTTTTCACCATATCGGAATATCTTTTGTCAATCAATGCTGTTGCGGCAGGATTGATTTTATTTAATTGCGTTATTTCCTCGTCGGCATTATTAACTAATTTGTAATTATCAACAAACCATGCATTGCCAGATGCATATTTATTTCTTAAAGGAGGAGCGTCGCTGTTATAAATAATATATCGCGTATTGAGCATATTAATAACTCCGAGTTTTGATAAAGCTTCGTCAATAGTTGTATCGGAAGGATGATCTTTGAACGCAACATACATTTCCTGAATTTCTTTTGCAATATGAAATTCTATTAATTCCTGGTATCGCTTCATTTTAGCTCCGTGATATCCGCCTATGGATTTATGGAAATATGAAGTGCTGGCATCGTTGAAAGTATTCACAGCAAGATTCAGAACACGGTAATCGGGCGACTGGTCCTGCAGAATATATTGGTCTGCCTGAGTCGGTTCGTGCATGCTGTTTTCTTTTTGTTTTGTAATAAAATCATCATTGTTCAGATAGCGCCTGTCAATTGACCACATGTCAACCAATACAAGTGCAATTAAAATAACGTAAGCATATTCTTTTTTTATTTTTTTATAAAGCACAGCCCAAATTGTAACTGCGGAGAGAACGATAAAAATTAATGAACGCCACGAATCCGAGCGCAATAAAGAAGCTCTGTCGGCAGGCAATGTGGCAAGCATTCCGTTAATAAGATTTTCGGGCCAACCGGCTGAACCCAGACTGTCTTTAAGTTCGGAATCACCCGAACCAACAAAATTAAACAAGCTTCCTCCGAAAAGTGCGAAAAGCAGGCATATTCCGCCAACTATATAAAATGAATTTTTAAGGTGTTTGAAAATTCTTTTTACGTCAATTTCTTCTTCAAAAATTTTATTTAGTACGAGCACAGCCATCAGAGGCATTGCAAATTCAGCCATTACAAGTATCATCGAAACGGAGCGGAATTTATTGTATCCCGGAAAATGGTCGAGAAAAAAATCCGTAAGCGGCATAAAATTTCTTCCCCACGCTAGCAATACCGAGAAAATGGTTACAAATAAAAGCCACCACCTGAAAGTGCCTTTAACAACAAACAAACCAAAAATAAAAAGAAAGAAAATTATTGCACCCACATAAACTGGTCCTGATGTGAACGGCTGTGTTCCCCAGTATAAAGGCAGATATTTTATGTGTTCTTCGGCATTCGGAACTCCGTTATCATTAAGCATTTTATAAGTTTCGGAATTTTTTCCGAGCGATGCTGTTGACGAACCGCCCATGAAATCGGGAATTAAAAGTGTCATTGTTTCAACTTTTCCGTAGCTCCAGCTTGTTGCATAATCTTTATCCAAACCTGAAGTTTTGTTGTTCTTGTCGAATGTTAATTCCGATTTTCCGCGCGTAGAATATTTTCCATATTCATAAGTTGCCCATAAGCTTGACGCAGATGTTCCGACAGCAATTATCACGGCAATTATCAAAACGCCTGTTGCTTTAAAAAATCGCGGAAATGTTTTATATTTTATGGCATTGATAAATTCAATTATTCCATAAAAAAGCACAATAAAAAATAAATAGTAAGTAATTTGCGGGTGCGAAGCTCTTATTGCAAGGGCAAGCGATAATGCAGTAAGAATTCCGCCCCAGAAATATTTACCCCTGAATGATAAAATAACTCCTGCAATAACAGGTGCTATATACGCTATTGTTGCGGCTTTTGAGTTGTGCCCTGCTTCGATGATAATAAAAAAATATGAGGAAAAAGCATAGGCAACAGCCCCGAATATGCTTAGCCATGGATTTATATTAAGGCAAATAAGCAAAAGATAAAATCCGAGTAATGTTATAAAAAGTATCCCGAGGGGATGAGTGAAACCAATATTTAAAATGCGACTAACCTTATTTATGAGGTTTGCATTGTAATTAACTGAAATGTTGTAAGCAGGCATTCCGCCGAACATTGAATTTGTCCATAGTGCTTCCTTGCCAGTGGCTGCACGAAAGTCATTTATTTCTTTCGACATTTCCACGTTTCGCGTAATATCATCCTGTTTTAATATTTTTCCATGTAGTGTTGCAGGACTATAATAAATTACAGTGATGAGTATGAAAAATAAAACTGCAATAACGTGTGGTATGGCTTTTTTGTAATCAAAATTTTTCATTTGTTTATTTTTTAATGTTTTAATTGCACAAACTTACATCAAATTTGTAAAATTTAAAAATTAGCTTAAAAGTTTATGCTATACACAAAATAAAAATCTTATTTTTGTTTTTTTAATAAAATATTTTGTAACCGATTACTGATTACCGATAACAGACAACTGAAAATAAAACAAAGCATGGAAAAAGAAATCTTAGAGGGCATTGAATGCAAGGTTTGTAAGAATAATGATTCAAATCAGTTTATTTCTAAATTTCAGAAAAATGGGATTAATATAGTACAATGTCAGCATTGTGGATTTGTTTTCATACCGCCTTTTTACAGAAAAGAAATTGATTATAAAAATTATAAAGATGAAAATGTATTAAAAACTGTAATTGAAGGTAATGACTGGCTGAAAATCCAACGGCATTTATTAAGATTTAAAACAATAAAAAAATATCAGAAAAATGGAAAATTGTTTGATTTGGGTGTTGGTTGGGGACATTTTCTTCATACCGGAAAACTTTTAGGTTATGAAGTTGAAGGTATAGAGATTGCTGAAATGCCATTCATATATGCTAAAGATTATTTAAAACTTCCGGTGGAAAAAGTGGATTTTTTTAAATATGAAGCGAAAACAAATTATTACGACATAATTACAATGTGGGATGTTCTTGAACATATTGACAACTGTGATGAAGTTGTTGAAAAATGTTTTTCCATGCTGAAAAAGGGAGGATATTTGATACTCCAGGTTCCTCAGATTGACAGCTATATTGCAAAAAAACAAAAGGAAAAATGGCAGGCCATGGGTCTGGATAATGTAAATTATTTTTCAAAAAAAACCATAGATATATTAATAAATAAAAAAGGGTTTAAGGTGATTAAAATCAAGAGTTCTATTGAAGTCAAACACTTTTTAATGTATTCAATTTACAACAAAAAAAAGAAAAAAGAGGAAGGCGCATCAGTAAATATAACAGCATCTGAAAGACAAGCGTATTACAATAAAACAGTTGATAAACCCAAATGGATGTTAAAAATCATGGTGTTTTTTCATAACATATTGTACAATATATTATCACTTTTAAAGATTGGAGATGAAATGATTGTGATAACGCAAAAGCAATAACACAATATTCTGAAATATTGAACTCAGCCGGCTGATGTATGATTGTTTTTATAAAAATCTTTTTCTTTTTATCAAAATTAAATTAGGTTTGCATGTTGATTGAATAATTAGAATGTAGAATGAAAATATCATTAATACCATTTTTAAATACTCTTCCTTTCGTATATGGGCTAAAAAACAAGCCGGTTGACAGCAGCACCGAATTGCTTTATAATGTACCGTCAGTTGCTGCGGAAAAGCTTTTAAATAATAAGATTGATATGGGAATAGTTCCCGTTGCTGTCATTCCACTGCTAAAAGAATATTATGTTTATTCGGATTATTGCATTGGCGCAGTGGGAAAAGCAAAGACAGTTGAGCTATACAGCAATGTTCCTCTGAACAAAATCGAAAAAATATTTTTGGATTGCAAGTCAAAAACATCAATAAATCTTGTACGCATTCTTGCACAGAGGTATTGGAAGATTAATCCCGAATGGCTCAATGCAGAAGGAGATTATATTGATAATATAGAAAATAATGTCGCGGGTATTGTTATTGGCGATAAGAATTTTGAACTTAATGATAAGTTTGAATATGTTTATGATCTGGCAGATGAATGGCGTAAATTCACGTCGCTACCATTTGTTTTTGCTTGCTGGATTGCAAACAAAAAACTACCTGATGATTTTATTGATAAATTTAATTCTGCCATTAAATATGGTGTCGAAAACAGAGAGGCTGCAATTCGGGAATGGTATGCCAATAATGTCAATCCGCATAATATTAATGTCCACGAATACCTCTTTGAAAATCTGAGTTATGAATTTGATGATTTGAAGAAAAAAGGAATGATGAGATTTCTGGAATATCTTAAGGAAATAAAAAATAATTAAAATTTAACATTCAACATTCAACATTTATCATTTATCAATCTACATCCCTTACCCCGTACCTTGAAACATAATCTACCATTTCTGTAATAATTATTTCGAGTTCATCTTTAGTAAGTCCCTTCAAGAAGCACGAATGAGCCCAAGGTCTGTAACCTGCGATTTTCGACCACTCTGTTTTGCGGTAATAATTTATCACTTTCTCAACATCTGTTTCGGAGAATTTTTTCTTGGTGCTTTCTTTTTGGCTGATTTGAGTTGACATTACTGAATAGAAATCACAGATTAGTACATCTGTGAGTGTTTTGGGAACAATAGCGCTGTCTTTAACTCTGTAATCGTATGTGTCCATAGTTATATATCCAAGGGAAGGAAAGGGAGGTGCTTTAAATGTTTCGATTTTGCTTAGAACTTTGTACTTACTCATGTCTTGCGAAAAAACAACATTGCTGTAAGCAAATAAAATAAATAGCATTACTGATAAAGAAATGATGTTGAATTTTGTTCTCATATTTTAAAATTTTAAATAATTCTCATTCAACAACTACTGCAGTTCCGTAACACAAAACTTCGGTAACACCGCTCATTATTTCCGTGGATTCATATCTTACACCAATCACGGCATTAGCACCAACCGATTCGGCATGCTGAAGCATCAGTGAGAAAGCGTCAAACCTTGTCTTTTCACAAAGTTCCGACATTAATGTTATGTCACCGCCAAATATGGTTTGCAAGCCCGCACCAATACTTCCAAATATTGAGCGGGAACGTACTATAACGCCCCTTACAACTCCCAGATTATTTTTTGTTTTGTAACCTGTAAGTTCAAAAGTTGTTGTTGTCATTTTTATATCCATGGTATTTTTGTTTTTTTTATTTGTAATCAAAAATAATTAAAAAAATGCATAATTGTTTATTCTTTTTAAAATATTTTTTTACTTTTGCCGTAATAAAATTAAACTTATAAATGGACCCTTATCCGTCGAGGATATCAGTATTTTTAAAACTCATCATAAGAGGTTGATTCCCTTTGAATTTCCTCTGTGATAAAATATTTAATGGAGGAAATTTATGCCGGCTGTTACTACATTCTATTTAAGCAACATCATAAACAGTAAGATTTATTCGTCTACTCATAAGGTTATCGGGAAGCTTACCGATATAGTAGTTGATGTGAATTTTAAAAGACCTAAGGTTGTTGCCGCAAAAGCCAAACTGCGAAATAAAACAAAAATGCTCGACATTGAGCAATTCAACATTTATAAAAGAAAAAATCATTATTTGCTGAAATGTAATAAAATTGAAGAAGTTGATATAAATCATGACAATTTCCTTTTTCTCGCTAAAAATGTTCTCGATAAGCAGATAGTTGACATGGATGATAAAAAGGTTGAAAGAGTAAACGATATCAGGCTTGCAATTTTATCTACCGGAACATTTGTTCTGGCTGTTGACGTTGGTGTTGAAGGTCTTTTGCGAAGACTGGGGATAGCGAAACCTGTTAACACGATTCTTAAACCGACAGGGATAAATATTCCGAGTGATTTTATTTTATGGGATGATGTTGAAGCAATAAATTATCACCAGTTGGGAATTAAATTGTCAAAGCCGTTATCAAAATTATCGACACTTCATCCTTCCGACCTTGCCGATATCATTGAAGATCTCGACAGAAACACACAGCTCGCTTTATTCTCATCTCTGGATGAAGAAAAGGCTGCCGATGTATTGGAAGAACTTGAACCCGAAGCTCAGGTTAGCCTTATAGAAGATCTTTCGACAGAGAAAGCGGCAGATGTTCTTGAAAAAATGCCTGCCGACGAAGCAGCCGATTTGCTTGATGACCTGGAAGAAGAAAAAGTTGAAGAACTGCTCAGCGAAATGAAAACCGATGCATCTGAAGAAGTACGTGAATTAATGAAATACCATGAAAGTATTGTTGGCAGTATTATGAATACCGATTTCTTTCACTTTCATGAAAATAATACTGTAATTGAAACCATAGATGTACTCCGGAAATTAAAACCTGAACCGGCAGCGGTTTATTCTCTTTTTGTCCTTGACAGATATGACAAATTGCGTGCAACAGTTTCTCTCAGGGATTTAATAATTTCCGAACCCGGAACTAAACTCAAACAAATTATGAATAAAGATATAAAGTTTGTGCGCGATACTGATAAAACAAATATACTGGCTGAAATGATTTCAAAATATAACCTTCTAGCTGTTCCTGTTGT
>JAQUPB010000140.1 GCA_029004185.1 Bacteroidales bacterium
TCCGATAGATACCGAGGCATCTGTTTATATTGCCCTTATAGCTCAGGGTAAGTATGAAGAAGCACTAAGCATTATCAAAAAAGATAATCCTATCTCATCAGCTCTTTCCCGTGTATGCAATCATCCATGTGAATATAAATGTGGTGCAGGTCAGGGAGGCGAACCTGTTTCTATAAGAAATTTAAAAAGGTTTGTTACTGATTATGGGCTTAAAAATAAACTAATGAGCAAGGTGAAATCCACAAAGAAAACAAAAACCACCAAAGTAGCCATTGTTGGTTCGGGTCCATCAGGATTAACTTGTGGGTTTTACCTTGCACAAAAGGGATACGGAGTTACTGTTTTTGAAAAAGAGTCTGTTGCCGGAGGTATGCTGTCATTAGGTATTCCTGAATACAGGTTGCCCAGGGAAGTATTAAATGCAGATATTAATTATGTTAAAAGTGCAGGTGTTGAAATAAAAACAAATTCCGCGCTTGGCAAAGATTTTACAATCGATGAATTATTCGAACAGGATTATAAAGCTGTCTTTATTGCCACAGGTGCTTATAAATCATTAAAAATTGGTATTCCAAATGAAGATGTGGAAGGAGTTATTCCCGGAATAAAATTACTGAAAGAAATAAATCTTGGAAAACCTGTAAAAATAGGTAAGAAAGTGGGTGTTGTCGGTGGTGGTAACTCTGCGCTTGATGCGGCAAGAAGCGTATTGCGCATGGGAAAAACTGAAAGCGTAACCATTTTTTACCGCAGAACTATCGATGAAATGCCTGCTCACAAAGAAGAAGTGGAAGGCGCTTTGGAAGAAGGAATAAAGATTGAATTTTTAACTGCTCCCAAGAAAATAATTGCAGAAAAAGGAAAGCTTCATGCCTGCGAATTTATTAAGATGAAGATGGGTGATGTTGATGAATCGGGCAGAAAAAGACCTGTTCCGGTTGAGGGTTCTGAATATAAAGTAGAACTTGATACATTAATTATTTCAATAAGCGAATCTCCCGATGCATCATTCTTAAACAAAGAAAAAATCGAAATATCAAAAAGGGAAACTATTGTAATTAACCCCGAAACCTTTGAAACCAACAGAAATGGTGTTTTTGCAGGAGGCGATGTGGTAACTGGACCTAATACAGTTGTTGATGCTGTTGCTTCCGGAAAAATTGCAGCACGGTCAATTGAACAATATCTGAAAGGTGAAGAAGTAAAGAGAGAATACAAATTAACAAGACCGTCCATGTATGTAGAACCACTAAAATTATCTGAAGAAGAAGTGGAAGAATTATTAACTGCAAAACGCCCAAAAGCAAAGCAATTATCAGCAGAAATAAGAAAAACCACTTTCAGGGAAGTGGACTCGGCACTAAGTGAGGAACAGGCAGTGAAAGAAGCAAAAAGATGTTTGCGATGCGAACTGGAAACTGAAGATGGAAAACAATTTATAAAAGAAAGTACTAAAGAAAAACAGGAGGCATAATAATATGGCTAATATAACAATTGATGGAATAACAATTGAAGCACAAAAAGGATGGACGATACTGGAAACAGCGAAATTTCTGGGACTTGAAATACCTACATTGTGTCATAATGAAGGTCTTACTCCATGGGGTGGTTGTCGCTTATGTGTAGTTGAAATTGGAGAAGGAAATAATGCGAAATTGGTTACATCTTGTACATACCCTGCAGAAGCAGGTCTTAAAGTACGGACGGCATCAAAACGTGTTATACGTGCAAGAAAAATGATACTTGAGTTATTGATTGCACGATGTCCTACATCTAAAACATTACAAGATTTAGCTGCAAAGATGGGACTGGAGCATGTGAGATTTACTCCGAAATGGGATAAATGTATCTACTGCGGATTGTGTGTTAGAATGTGTGAAGAACAAATGGTGGCCAAAGCAATTGGTTTTGCAAACAGAGGTAACAAACTTAAAATTAATACTCCTTTTAATATTAATTCAGATGATTGTCGTCGGTGTGGCGGATGTATATACATATGTCCGGCTTGTACATTGAGGTGTGAGGGCGCAAACCCAGAAACAGTATTATGCGGAAGATGCGAAAACTCATTACAGCCCACATGCATTGAAGTAAATGACAATTATAATTGCTGGATGGGATTAAAAGGAGATTGCGGAACTTGTGTAGTTGTAAATAAAGACAAATAAAATATAATTAATAATAATAATCTTAAAATAATAAGGAGAAATAAAGTATGAGTTTAACAAAAGTAAATGCTACAGCGGCAACTTTGACAAAAAACAGGACAGAAGGTTCTGTTGTTCCAACCAGTGGTATGTGCGTAACCTGTGTTGACGGTTGCATTGGAATGTGCGAAATTGGTAAATCGGCTTATCGCGGACATGAAGTTATATATCCGCAACCATTCGGAGTAATAACTTGTGCCGGTGAAAAAAAATATCCGGTTGACTATTCACATTTTAATATTCTTAGTGGAGTGGTTGGAGCTAAGGGTATTGAAGCAGATAGCGACAAAGCTATTTTCCCGAATGTTAATCTTGAGGTAATATTCGGTCACGATAAAGGTTTGAAATTCAAGTTGCCTTTTATGATACCTGGTATCGGTTCAACCAATATAGCAAAAAATAATTGGGAAGGACTTGCCATAGGTACTGCATTGGCGGGAACAGGATTAACCATAGGTGAAAATGTTGTAGGTATGGATTCCGAAGCCGTATTCAAAAATGGAAATATAGTTGACACAGTTGACCTGAAAAGAAGAGTTAAACTGTTTACAGATAATCAGATTGATGGTTATGGTGCAATTATAGTACAGGCGAATGTCGAAGATACACGTTTAGGAGTACAGGAATATGCCCTAAAAGAATTAGGCGTTAAATGTGTTGAACTAAAATGGGGACAAGGAGCAAAAAATATTGGCGGTGAAGTGAAAATTAAAGACCTGAAAAAAGCACAACTGCTTTATGAACGTGGCTATGTTGTATTACCTAACCCAACTGAGCCTCATGTAATAAAAGCATTTGAGAGCGGTGCATTTACCGAATTTGAACGTCATTCAAGAGTAGGCATGGTTACAGAAGAAAGTTTTGCAAAACGAATTGAAGAATTACGCAAAGCAGGTGCAAAATATATATTCCTGAAAACAGGAGCTTATGGACCTGTTGCACTTGCAATGGCAATTAAATTTGCTTCAAAATACAAATTGGATTTACTAACTATTGACGGCGCTGGTGGAGGAACAGGTATGAGCCCATGGAGAATGATGAATGAATGGGGAGTTCCACCC
The DNA here is from genome assembly GCA_029004185.1 of Bacteroidales bacterium. Classification (GTDB taxonomy): domain Bacteria; phylum Bacteroidota; class Bacteroidia; order Bacteroidales; family JAHJDW01; genus JAQUPB01. Next base: position 3,269 of record JAQUPB010000140.1, read on the forward strand.
GTAGAATTGCATTCTTTAGCTTATCGTTATCTCAAGCAAATTGCAGATAAAGGTGAACATATGCCCGCAATAGAATTTGCCGGTGGTTTTACATTTGAAGACCAGATTTTCAAAGGTCTTGCTATGGGCGCACCATACGTGAAACTTATTGGAATGGCAAGAGGTCCTATCGCTGCTGCAATGGTTGGAAAAACAATTGGCAATGCAGTAAAAAGTCATCAGATTCCAGTTTATGTTGAACGTTTCGGCACTTCAATCGACCAGATATTCGTTACCGCAAATGAATTACGCAATAAACTTGGAAGTTCTGAATTTGATCAATTACCAACCGGTGCAATTGGTTTATATACATATTACGAACGCCTTGCACAAGGCTTAAAGCAACTAATGGCTGGTACAAGAAAATTCAATTTGTCGTATATATCAAGAGACGATTTGGCTTCGTTGACAAAAGAAGCAACTGAAGTCAGTGGTATTACTTATATTATGGACTATCAAAAAGAAGAAGCACAGAAGATACTAATGTCAAAATAATTTAATGTATGTAGATGTCCATTTTGAATTAAGCAAATGAAGGAGATTATATCAAAAGAACATAAAGAATACTCAAAAGATGATGTATTATTAATAGAAGGACAATATGATGAGCAAGGTCTGAAAACAGGCATCTGGAAGGAATACTACAAAAACGGAAAATTGTCCGCCGAATACTGTTATAAAAACGGGAAGTTAAATGGTGTTTACAAATCTTACCACGAAAGTGGTGGGGTTTGGTGCGCAGGAAACTACATAAACGATAAAAAAGAAGGAAAATTCGAAGTGTTTAATCCTGATGGAAAAATTATTTTATTGTGCGAATATAAAAATGATAAAATAATAAAAAGAGAATCAATAATGGACATAGAGTAAGAATTTAATTAATAAATTAATTAATCGAAATAATATTTAACGGGATATAATTTTGTCCCGTTTTTTTTATTTTATTATCTTTGTAATAATAATTAATAAATATCTTTCAGGGTAAAATAAAATTCAGGTGTATAATTGTTGAACAAAAAATATTAACTAAAACATAAAACAATGAACACAAAAAAAATAATTGCAATATTCGGTTTGCTGGCTTTTCTTTTTTCATGTAAGAAAGAAAATTCGGAAGATGTAAATCAGGATAAGATTTATGCGGAATATGAAATTTACTACGACCACAATGCTGATAAAACCTATGCTTCTGCTGTTTTTAAATTCAGCAATGCATTAGGAACAAATTTACAGCTTACTGCACCGAGTGAAGTTAAATTCAATAACGATTTGATTCCATATGATCCCACTTTTGCATACTACAGAAAAGAATATGCCGGAAAAATCATGACCGGAACTTTCACTTTTAAAGATACACAGGGTAAAACTTTTACAAATACTGTTAACTTTATGAAAACAGTTGAAAATCCTACCATAGATACGATTGCAAAAGCTAACAGTTATACTTATGCATGGGTTGGCGACAGTATAATTGCAAATGAACGCATAGATCTTACAATGTCGTGTGTTGCTTCGCCGGCAATTCTTCAATATTTTTTGCAAACTACGGTTAATTCCAAAAATTTTGTTCTTTCACAAAGTCAGCTTAATAATTTACCAACAGGTCTAGCTAATTGTGATTTATCCCGTCATTGTGAAACAACTGCATCGGCTGTGACAAGTGCAGGCGGGAAAATAAAAAGCAAATACCGTGCTCTCAATAAAACAGTATATATAAAATAACCGGCAGTATAATTCAAGTCATAAAAAAACCAGACTTCAGAAGAAGACTGGTTTTTTTTATTTTTCATTATCACATTATGAAATTATCACATTGTCGGATTTATAATCTCATACTCCTGATTTCTCAACTGTGGTTCAAATCCCGCATCAGTTATTACCTCCTGCATTTCTTCTTTATTTATTTTATAATTAGCTCCTGCCGATGATATCACATTTTCTTCAATCATTACGGAACCAAGGTCATTCGCACCGGCATGAAGGCATATTTGTGCAACTTCTTTTCCCACCGTCAGCCATGATGCTTGTATGTTTGTTATGTTTGGCAGCATGATGCGGCTTATTGCAAGCATTCTTATGTATTCTTCGTTTGAAATTTTATTCGAGATGTTGCATTTATCTTTCAGGTATGTTCCACAATCCTGAAATGTCCAGGGAATGAAAGCAATAAATCCCTTGCTGTTTGCAGGTTTTTTGTTTTGTGTTTCCCTGATTTTCACCAGATGTTCAATCCGGTTTTCGGGAGTTTCGATATGTCCGAACATCATGGTTGCTGTTGTTGTGAGATTTAATATATGAGCTTCATGCATTACATCAAGCCATTCCTGCGAACTGCATTTTATTTTCGATAATTCATTCCGCACATTGTCAACCAATATTTCGGCTCCGGCACCGGGCAATGAATCCAAACCTGCGTCAATTAATTTTTTCAGAACTTCCCCAATAGAAAGTTTTTCTTTTTTGCTCAAATAAACAATTTCCGGCGGACCGAGGGCATGTAGTTTTAATTTCGGAAAAATATTTCTGAGATTACGGAAAAGTTCAGTATAAAAACTTAGTCCGAGTTTTGGATGAAGTCCGCCTTGCAGCAGCAGCTGATTGCCGCCGAGAGCAAAAAGCTCATTTATTTTTTGCCTGTATTCTTCAATTGATGTGATGTATGCATCTGTGCTGTCAATGTTTCTGTGAAAACTGCAGAATTTGCATTTCGAAATGCATACATTGGTTATGTTAACGTTCCTGTCGATAATCCATGTTACTCTTTTTCCGGGTATAATTTTTTTTCTTATTTCATTTGCTGTAAACATCAACTCTGCTGTAGAGATATTTTTTAATAAATAAACTCCTTCTGCAACCGAGAGTTGTTCGAGATTTAATGCTTTCTCAATTAAAATGTTTATATTCATTATTAATAAAATTTGAAACAAAACTATGAAAGAGTCAAAAAAAATCGCAAATTTGCACTGCAAAAGTAAGGCATAATATTTTTACAATATAATTTATTTTTTTCATGAGCATAACGATATCCAAAATAGCTGAAATCCCTGCAAAAGAAAGTTTTGTTCTTTTGGTTGGCAAAGACACCGATATATCTCAATACGAACTTTCAACAAATGAATTTCATTTTATTAAAGAACAGATTGAGCAAAATAAAAATACAGTGAGCATCAACCAGTACAAAAGATGGATTTTTATTAATGTTATTGAGCCGGAAAAGGAAGAATATAAAACAAAAGAAAACTGCCGCAAAGCAGGATTCGGGCTTTCAAAGTGCCTGAATAAAAATAAAATTTCAAAAATTACACTTGTCGATTGCATTGACAATCCTGATGTTGCTCTGGCTTTTGCCGAAGGAATGTCGCTTGGTTTATATCAGTTTCTGAAATATAAAACCGATGCAGAAGAGAAAAAATATAGTTTGCAGGAAATTCAACTGGTGAGCAAACATATTTCTAATAATGCAGTTGCCCAGCTTAATGTTGTTACCGAAGCGGTATTTAAAACCAGAACATTAATTAATGAGCCTCATTCTTTTCTTACGGCGGTTCAGCTTTCGAACGAATTCCATGAAATGGGAAAAGAAGCGGGTTTTAAAGTTGAAGTGTTGAACAAAACAAAAATAGAATCACTGAAGATGAACGGACTGCTTGCAGTAAATAAGGGCAGCAACAATTCCCCGACATTTTCAATACTTGAGTATAAGCCTGAAAATCCGGCAAATTCTTCACCTTATGTTTTAGTTGGCAAAGGACTGGTATTTGATTCCGGTGGTTTTAATATTAAGACCGGCAAGTCAATGGATAATATGAAGGCGGATATGAGCGGAGCTGCAGTTGTGGCAGGAACGATATACGCAATAGCAAAATCCGGATTGCCGGTGCATGTCGTAGGGCTGATACCTGCAACAGATAATCTGCCCGGTGCTGATGCATACAAATGCGGAGATGTAGTAAAAATGTTTGATGGAACAATGGTTGAAGTTCTGAACACCGATGCTGAAGGACGCTTGATACTTGCAGATGCATTAAGCTATGCGAAGAAATATGAACCCAAATTAATCATTGATGTTGCAACTTTAACCGGTTCTGCTTCGGCTGCTGTGGGAAGAATAGGAATTGTGGCAATGGGAACTGCTCACGAATCAAAGTTTGCAAAATTAAAAGAATGCGGCAACAATGTTTACGAAAGAATTGTTGAATTTCCGTTATGGGATGAATACGGCGAAATGATTAAATCGGAATTAGCCGACATTAAAAATATCGGGGGCGAAAATGCCGGGGCAATCACTGCAGGGAAATTTCTGGAGCACTTTGTAAAAGGCTGCGAATGGCTTCATCTGGATATTGCGGGTGTTGCCTATTTCGATAAGAAAGACAGCTACAGGGGGAGTGGCGGAACTGCTATTCCTTTGAGATTATTATTTGAATATTTTAAAAGTATTAATTAAGTAAAAAAAATAAAATGCCACAGATTCACAGATTATAAAATTATTCTTTTTATAAATATCTCATAAATTCTGTGGCAGGTTTTATCACCTGAAGAATTAACAATATAATCTTTTTAAAAATAAATTTTATGGGCAGAATTGATGAAAAAATAAGAGTCGGGATAACACAGGGTGACTGCAACGGAATAAGCAATGAAGTTATTATTAAAACGCTTATGGATGCCAGAATATATGAATTGTGCACACCCATTCTTTACGGCTCTTCGAAAGTAGCATCTTATCACAGAAAAGTTATGGATGTTGTGAATTTTAATTTTAACACGAT
>JAQUPB010000141.1 GCA_029004185.1 Bacteroidales bacterium
TTTTGAATCCTCTTGTTTTATCCTGCAGTTTTCTGAGCATTGACAAATGTTCAATACGGTTTTCATAATTTTCAATATGTCCGTAAAGCATTGTTGCGTTTGAAGAAATATTAAGTTTATGAGCTGTTTCGTGAATTTCAAGCCATCTGTTTGCACTGATTTTATCGGGACAAATTTCTTTTCTTATAGTTTCGTTAAATATTTCAGCTCCGCCGCCGGGAATGGAATTTAATCCGGCGTTTTTCAGGATTTTTAAACCGTCTTCAATTTCAATTCCTGCTTTTGCAAACATATAATCAAGTTCAACTGCGCTGAAAGCTTTGATATGAACTTCGGGAAGAATTTGTTTGATTTTTTTTATAATATTTTCGTAATAATAAATATCTCTGTCGGGATGAGTGGCACCGACAATATGAATCTCCGTGATGTTACCGTCAAATTGTTTTATTTTATTTAAAATTTCATTTTCCGATAATTCGTATCCTTCTTCTTTTGATTTATAAAAATTGCAGAATTTACATTTGTTAACACAGATGTTTGTGGGTTCTATGTGTATGTTTTTGTTGAAAAAAATTTTATTTCCGTGTCGTTCTTCTTTTATTTTATTTGCCAGAATTCCAAGAAACGAAAGTTCACCCTTTTCAAAAAGCAAAACCCCTTCTTCTTCCGAAATCCTTTTTTTATAAAATACTTTTTCGGCAATTTTTTTTAAATCATCTGGAATATTTAGAGTTTTGTAGTTCATAATAAGTGATAAAATTTGCCACAGATTCACAGATTAAAAAAATATAAAATTTCTGTGAATCTGTGGCTTTTTTAGTTTTAAATTCCTTCTTTTAGTTTTTCTGCATTTTCGGCAAGCTGAAGAGCATCGATGAAATTCTGAATATCGCCGTTCATGAATGTAGGCAGGTTGTGCATTGAAAGTCCGATTCTATGGTCGGTAACGCGACTTTGAGGATAATTATAAGTTCTTATTTTTGCAGAACGGTCTCCTGTTGATACCATTGTTTTTCTCTTTGATGCAATTTCGCTGAGATATTTATTATGTTCCAGTTCGTAAATTCTTGTACGCAAAACAGCAAGTGCCTTGTCGAAATTTTTATGCTGCGATTTTTCATCCTGACAGGTAACAACCAAACCTGTTGGAATGTGAGTCAGGCGAATTGCTGAATATGTTGTATTCACAGATTGCCCGCCCGGACCAGACGAGCAATATGTATCTTTCCTGACATCAGTCATTTTTAAATCAACATCAAATTCATCGGCTTCGGGGAGAATTACAACCGAAGCAGCAGATGTATGGACTCTTCCCATTGTTTCGGTTTGAGGAACACGCTGTACGCGATGAACTCCAGATTCATATTTCAGCTGGCCGTAAACACCTTCTCCTACTATGTCTGCAATGATTTCTTTGTAACCACCCATAGTTCCGGAAGTTTCATCAACCAATTCAACTTTCCATTTTCGCGATTCGCAGTATTTCACATACATTCTGAATAAATCTCCTGCAAAAATACTTGCTTCATCACCGCCTGTTCCGGCTCTTATTTCGATAATCGCATTCTTGCTGTCCTCCGGGTCCTGTGGAATAAGCATTGTACGGATTTCTTCTTCCATCGCATCTCTTTTCACTGTTAATTCTTCAAGTTCCGATTTTGCAAGGTTCCTGAATTCCTCATCTTTTTCTTTGGCTATTACTTCTTTTGCGTGTGTTATGTTATTTAAAATATTTTTGTATTCTTTAAATGCCTCAATTATCGGCTGTAGCTCCTTATATTCCTTGCTGAACTTAATGAACCTTTTCATGTCCGACATTGCATCGGGGCTGCTAATAAGGCTTCCGACTTCTTCAAAACGTTTTGATATGGCTTCAAGTTTTTCCAGTAACATAATTTTAATGTTTAATGATTAACGATTAATGTTTAAAGATTTTTTTGCGGATACAATTATTGATGTTAAAAGTTTCATGATTTCAACAGCATCGTAACTAAAATTTTGAAATTCAGATTCGGAAATATAATTAGTTTGGTGTAGTATTTCAAGCCAATATATAGTTTCGTTGCATTCTTTCTGAGCAATTGAAAATTTATGAATAAAATCAAGTTTTGTTTCAGCAAAATCCCCTTCTCTGCAACTTGCACCGATACTTGTACCGCTTCTCAGAAGTTGTTTGCTCATCACAAACTCTTTTTTCTCATTAACAAGATGTTTATATAAACATACAACTTTAATAGCAAACAGTAAACTTTTATTTTTAATAACATTCTCTTTCATACCATTAATTAATGTTTAACGATTAATGTTTAATGATTTTTTTGCGGATATAATTATTGACGTTAAAAGTTTAATAATTTCAACAGCATCATTATTAAAATTTTGAAATTGAAATCCGGAAATATAATTAGTTTGGTATAATATTTCGAGCCAATATATTGTTTTGCTACATTCTTTTTGAGCAATAGAAAACTTTTATTTTTAATAACATTTTCCTTCATGCCATTAATAATTAATCGTTAATCATTAATAATTAAAAGTGCCGTATTCGCTTTTGATTAAAAGTCTTTTTGAAGTTGCTTTTTCGCATCTGCCTACTATTCTTGCATCAACGTTAAATGATTCTGAGATTGAAATGATTTCTTTTGCGGTTTTTTCCGGAACGTAGAGTTCCATCCGGTGTCCTATATTGAAAACCTTATACATTTCTTCAAACGGGGTTTTCGATTGCTCCTGAATTAATTTAAAAATCGGAGGAAGAGGAAAGAGATTATCTTTAATTATTCTTATGTTTTCAACAAAATTCAAAACCTTGGTCTGACCACCGCCAGTGCAATGGATAATGCCATGAATTTGGGAACGGTGTTTTTCCAGTACTTTTTTTATTACCGGAGCATAAGTTCTTGTGGGTGAAAGAAGCATCCTGAAAATATTCATTTTTGTTTCTTTCATGATGTCGTTTACTTTTGTTTGTCCTGAATATACAAGATTAGCTGGTGTCAGATTATCATAACTTTCGGGATGTCTTTTAGCATAAATTTTTGCCAGAACATCGTGTCTTGCCGAGGTAAGTCCGTTGCTTCCTATGCCGCTGTTATACTCATTTTCATATTTTGATTTTCCGGATGAAGCAAGACCTACTATTACATCTCCGTCCTGAATTTTTTCGTTTGTTATGATTTCCGAACGCTTTAATCTGCATGCAACGGAAGAATCAACAATAACAGTACGAACGATGTCCCCTACATCTGCAGTTTCTCCGCCTGTTAAAAAAATATTTATTCCAAGTTTTCTTAATTTACTGCAGAATTCTTCGGTACCATTAATTATTTCCGAAATAACTTCTCCCGGGATTAATTTTTTGTTTCTTCCGATTGTTGAGGATAAAAGCATATTGCCTGTGGCGCCTGCACAAAGCAAATCGTCAACATTCATAACAACTGCATCCTGGGCTATTCCTTTCCAGACTGACAAATCGCCTGTTTCACGCCAGTAAATATAAGCTAGTGAGGATTTTGTTCCTGCACCATCGGCGTGCATTATATTGCAATAGTCCATATCGCTTCCGATATAATCGGGAAGTACTTTGCAAAATGCTTTAGGAAAAATTCCTTTATCGATTTTTTCTATTGCTTTATGCACATCTTCTTTTGACGATGAAACTCCTCTTTGATTATATCTTGATGTTTTCATATATTCTGTAAACAAAAAACATCCTGCAATCACAGGATGTTTTTATTTTATTTTAATTCCAATTATTATCTTTTATTTTGGAGTGACTGCATCATTTGGTTGTGGCGGTGTTTGTTCCTGCGGTTCATCAGTTACAACCTGTATTTTGGGCACATAAATCTGTGTTCCGGCTTTAGGTACATAGTCATTACGCAATATTCTGAATTCTGTTCTACGATTTAACTGGTGAGCAGCTTCACTTTCTCCTTTATATTTCAGATTTTTTATGAATTTCTCATTTAAAAGAGTATTCTTTTTGAATATGTAACTCTTGCCTGTTGTGTCAGAAACTATAATGTTTTTGTTTAACAAGCGTGGTTTTCTTTTACCATAACCTTTTGCAACCATTCTGTCGCCGGCAATTCCTTTTGTTATCAAATAATTTATAACCGACTGAGCACGTTTTTGTGATAATGTATCATTGTATTTGTCGCTACCTCTGGCATCAGTGTGAGATGATAACTCAATTACTATGTTTTCATTATCTTTCATTGTTTGTTCAAGTCCGTTCAGTGAATCCTGGTATTGCGGTAACAAATCCCATTTATCAAATGCATATCGGATTTCAGGAAGAACTATAGGAGTCTTTGGAATTGGTATTAATGCAAGGTCAAGTTTTAAATCCGTACTTTTCTGTAATCCAACTGTAGATGCCTGACCTGAGCTTTTTTCACATTTCAAGTGAGTCATGGGTTTTTCGCAGGTTACATTATAAGATGTATTTTCTAAAATCTGCGTGTTGTCAAAGCTATATAATCCTGTTGCATCAGTTGTGTCGATGTAAACGTTTCCGTCAGAACCACGTGCAATAACAACTGAACCCATAAGTACTTTCTTTGTGCTGTCATCGGTAATTACACCTTTAAGAGTAAATAAGAGTGGTGGTATTACAAATGAATATATATCATCCAATCCTTTTCCATCGTTTCTGTTTGATGTTAAGAATCCTTTCTTTTCTGAAGCACCTTCAAAAATAATTCCGAAATCATTTGCTGAAGTATTAATAGGATATTTCATGTTTTCGGGCTGGGTAAATGTTCCGTCAGATCTTGGTGTGGCTTTGAAAATATCAAGTCCGCCCATGCCTAACAGTCCGTTTGAAGCAAAGTACAATGTACCGTTTTCATGAATATAAGGAAACATTTCATCTCCGGTTGTATTGATTGGTGCACCAACATTCTCTGGTTTTCCAAAAGGCTGGCTTTTACTTTTGCGTTTGGCAACCCATATGTCATTGCCTCCTTTTCCGCCCGGTAAGTTTGATGCAAAGTATAATGTAAGTTCATCTTTTGTAATTGCAGGGTGACCAATGCCTATAAATGGTATTGTTGTATCGGGATTAAGAGAGATTAATTGCGGAAAGTCCCAACTTGGACCTTGTTTTGAGATATAAAAAATATTACAACCCTCTTTTTCTTTTTTAACTACAGGGCATCGTGTAAAATATAGTGTACTCATGCTTGGATTCATGCATGTAGCACCTTCGTTAGCCGGAGAATTGATAGGCTCAGGTAACGGAACCGGTGAACTCCATTTACCTTTCTTGTCTTCTGTAACAATATATAAATCGGAAAAATTTTCACCTGTTACATTATCAAGTGAATTCCCAACACCGGCTTCTCTGGTAGAAGTAAATATTAAAGTTTTAAACTTTTTATCGGTGAATGTAGGTGAAAAATCGTAATTTTTTGAGTTAAATTCCTTCATGTTTTCAACTATAAAGCGGGTTGGTGTTTTCTTCCACTTTTGAGCAAGTTCGCACGAAGTAACCCCATTTGCTCCACGCGGGTCACTTGGAACCTTTTCTTTATAGTTGTTATACTGAATTATTGCATCAGCATATTTTTCGTTTGACTTTAATGCATCAGCATAATAAAGGGTAGCCAGAGGATCGTCATAATTCATTTTAACTACCTGTCCGAACCATACTTCAGCTTGTTTTGAATCTTCTATTGCTCTATAGCATAAAGATATCCTGTACTTTATTCTGGCCTTTTCTGCCTTATTCTTCTTTATTTTATCATATGCTACTTTGTATAAATCAATAGCTTCATAATATTGCTGCAATGCAAATGCCGAATCAGCAATTGTCGACTTACTTGGTTTCTGTGCCTTTAATCCGAAAGTCACCCCCATGATAAGTAGAAGGGTAAAAGTTAATTTTACTAATCTCATAGTTATTGGTTTTATGTATGTGTTTTTAATAAAAAATTACTTTAAGTAAAAATTGAAACCGCTAAAATAAATAAATATTTTAATAAAAAGAAAATTTATAAAAAATTAATGAAAATATATTTGCAATAACTTTGCTTTTTTATGAAAAAGTTACTTAAATACGTTAAAAAATGTTTTTTGTTACAAAATTTAATTAATAGCAATAGGTAATATTTATGCAGGGTTTCGATAAATTATTAACATAGTTAACAAAAGATAGTTAATAAATATGAAATTATTGTTGATAATTTGGGCATAAGTAATAAATTTTTGAAATGAATGAATATATATCTTAGACGTCCCGTTTGAAAATTTCGCAAACAATACATAAGTAATTGATTTTTAATATTATATAAATAATGAGTGAAGTTATGGAACAAAATAAGGATTTGGAGAAAGATGATAAAACAATTGATATAAGCAGGAAACAGGGCTTCTATGATGAGGTTTTGGAGAAGCGTATTAGGCCGAGCTTATTTGATGATGATAAAACTATTACAAATACAAATAAAAGTCCTGAAATGTCAAGCAAGAATCCACAATCTAAAACATTTACCTACGAAGAAGCATTCGCAAAAACTACAGAGTACTTTAAAGGAGATACTTTAGCTGCAAGTGTTTGGATAAACAAATACGCTTTGAAAGATTCTGAAAACAACTTATATGAATCCACTCCCGATGAAATGCACAGACGTCTTGCCAGAGAAATTGCCCGTATTGAAAAAAAATATCCTCTTCCTATATCCGAAGATGAAGTATATGAACTTTTAAGGAATTTCAAATATATTATTCCCCAGGGAGGACCAATGGCAGGTATCGGCAACAACTTCCAGATAGCTTCCTTGTCAAATTGTTTTGTTATAGGAAATGAAGGCGGATCCGATTCGTATGGCGGTATTTTGAAAGTTGACCAGGAACAGGTACAGCTTATGAAAAGGCGTGGCGGCGTTGGGCATGACTTATCCCACATCAGACCTCTCGGAAGTCCTGTTAAAAACAGCGCACTGACTTCTACCGGCATTGTTCCTTTCATGGAAAGATATTCCAATTCCACCCGTGAAGTGGCTCAGGATGGAAGAAGAGGAGCTTTGATGCTGAGTATTTCAGTAAGGCATCCCGATGTTGAAAAATTTATTGATGCAAAACTTGAAGAAGGGAAGGTTACAGGAGCAAATATTTCGGTTAAGATTGACGACGAATTCATGAAGGCAGTTGTTGAGAATAAAAAATACATGCAGAAATTTCCTGTTGATTCCGATAATCCCACAAAAATACAGGAAATTGATGCACTACAACTATGGAATAAAATAATACATAATGCATGGCGTTCTGCCGAACCGGGAATTCTTTTCTGGGATACAATTACTAAGGAAGCCATTCCCGATTGTTATGCCGATCTTGGATTTAAAACTGTTTCTACAAATCCCTGCGGTGAAATTCCACTATGCCCTTATGACAGCTGCCGTCTCCTTGCATTAAACCTTTATAGTTATGTTGATAATCCGTTTACTAAAGAAGCAAGTTTCGATTTCGAATTATTCATTAAGCATGTTAAATCTGCACAAAGAATAATGGATGATATTATCGACCTTGAACTTGAAAAAATAGATACTATATTAAAGAAGATAGAAAACGACCCGGAAAATCCCGAAATAAAAAGAATAGAAGTAAACTTATGGAAAAATATTAAGAAAAAATGCATTGAAGGAAGAAGAACAGGTATAGGCATAACTGCCGAAGGTGATATGCTTGCCGCGTTAAGCTGCAGATATGGAACCGATGAGGCTACAAATTTCTCAGTTGAAGTTCATAAGTTGCTTGCAGTCGAAGCCTATCGTTCTTCTGTTGAGATGGCAAAGCTCAGAGGTCGTTTTTTAATATACAATGCCGAAAGGGAAAAAAATAATCCTTTTATTCAGCGGATAAAAAATGCCGACCCGCAACTTTATGATGACATGACAAGGTACGGACGCAGAAATATTGCCTTGCTTACGGTTGCCCCAACCGGCAGTGTCAGCATTTGCACTCAAACAACATCGGGAATTGAACCTGT
>JAQUPB010000142.1 GCA_029004185.1 Bacteroidales bacterium
TGATATGAGCTTAGATTGCGGATTATTGTTTTTGCATTAAAAATATTCCCTCCCTCACATTCGTTTGGCGACCCGCCTGTTTTAACAAGTACCACATCACTGCCAAATGTAGTATTTGAAATAAAAATATTTTCAGCATAAGCAATAATACCAACACCTATAACCGGTCCGTTCAAAGAATCACCAAATTCTATCTTGTCTGCATTATTACAAATTATATTACCGTTATTTATATTTCCCGAAATAAATTTTCCTTCATTTGTGATTTCAAGAATATATCCGTTCAGGTCTACTGTTCCTCCTGATATTTCAAAATATTTTATTGTTTTGTTTCCATCAAGAACAGGATTATTTACTGCAAAAACAATAATGACTTTATCGGCAGTATCAGGAATTCCAATTGGCAACCAGTTATTCGCATTTGACCAAACTGAATTTTCAATTCCAATCCATGTATAATTTATGGCGGCAGATTTTAATGTTTGAAAAAAAACAACCAATAGCAGAAAAATATATTTCAAATTTTTCATAAAATAATTTTCCGCAATAATAGACAGGCACCATTAAAAAGTCAAGTGCCTTTTAGAATTCGCTGAAATGTTTTTAGAATTTAACGGGAAGTTTTTAGAATTCGTTTAGAAAAAGTATTCAGTAATCAGTATTCAGTAAAAAAAAGGTTACTCGAAATTGCTTAATTGTTAACAACATATATAGTTTTCTTTATATGTTATTTTAATATTCAATATCGAGGTCAAACTGTTTGCGGAGGTTTTCGAGGTTAGGATTTTTCTTCTGCATTTCCATCAGCTTATCCGAATCGGTATATGGCTTCGAATCCATTTCTTCTCCTTTTTCAATAACTATTTCGAGTTGGATTTGATTATTGCCGAGTTCTTTCCTTAAAAACTCGAGGAGTTCGGCTTTTCGTGTTGTAAGTTCGTTTTGCTGGGCTTTATTATCAATGGTTAATAAAACAACATTGTTTTCTTTCAAAAAAGGTTTGCGCTTTGTAAGAAGCGAAATAAAACTCAGATTATTTTTAGGAATTGTTTCGGAATATTTCAGCCATACTTTTTCAAGTTCTTCGGCAGTATAATCTTTTACAACTTTTGTTTCAGCATCTTTTATAACATCCTGTTTTTTCTCTTCCTCATAAGAACTTCCTATATCTTTAACTTTTAATGATTGCGGAATTGCTTTTTCATCATCTGAATACTTCGGAGGTTCGGGTGCTTTCGGTTTTACAACGTTTGCAGGTTTTGGGGGTTGTGAAACATTGTGTACTCTTGGGCTTGTTTTCAATTCAGTTTTTTCCTGCTTTTCGGTATCAAAAGAAGAATTAGCATCAATGCCTGAGTTTATCGTACACATTTGCATCAATGTAATTTCAAGAAGCAATTGTTTGTTTCTGCTCATATTATACTGAACGTCGCATTTACTAATATAATTCAATGCTTTCAGCAAAAACTCGGGATTGCACTTGAGTGATTGTTCTTTATACCTGTCTTTCACCGATGGACTCACTTCAAGTAAATTCAGAGTGGACTCATGTCTTGAAATAAGAATATTCCTGAAATGTTCGCCAAGACCGGTAATAAAATTGTGTCCGTCGAAACCGTTGTAAAGTATTTCATTTAGCACGCTCACCGATAAGTGAATGTTGCCCTCAAAAACCGCATCGGTAATTTTAAAATAATATTCATAATCCAGAACATTCAAATTAGCAATGGCAGTTTTGTATGTAATATTATTTCCCGAGAAGCTCACAAGCTGGTCGAATATTGAAAGTGCATCGCGCAGAGAGCCGTCGGCATTGACAGCAATCACGTGCAGTGCATCGGGCTCTGCTGTTACTTTTTCTTTTTCCGCAATATATTTCAGATGTTTCGCAATGTCATCAACTGTTATTTTTTTAAAATCGAAAACCTGACATCGCGATAAAATTGTAGGAATAATTTTATGTTTTTCAGTTGTAGCAAGAATGAATTTGGCGTATGGAGGCGGTTCTTCAAGCGTTTTCAGGAATGCATTAAATGCCGATGATGATAACATGTGAACTTCATCAATAATATAGACGCTGTATTTTCCCGATTGCGGTGCAAAACGGACTTTTTCAACAAGGCTCCTGATGTCATCAACCGAATTATTTGAAGCCGCATCGAGTTCATGAATATTGAAAGTTGCCGATTTGTTAAACGAAAGACAATTCTCACATTTATCACACGGCTCCATATTTTCCGTAAGGTTATTACAGTTAATGGTTTTTGCAAGGATTCTGGCACAAGTTGTTTTTCCCACGCCACGCGGACCGCAGAAAAGATATGCCTGTGCAACATGATTGTTTTTAATAGCATTCTTAAGTGTATTTGTAATCACTGTCTGCCCAACAACCGTATCAAAAGTAACAGGTCTGTATTTTCGTGCCGATACAATAAAATTCTCCATAATCTATCCCAGAATTTTTTTCTTAAAAATAATAATAAATTCCCAAAAGTATTCGAATATTATAAACTTCTTTCGCATCTTTTACATCAGCCAGACTATTTGGTTTTCCGTATGCCGCAACTGTATATTCCACTTCGGAAGCAATTCTGACTTTTCCCGAACAAAAAACCACACGCGGTGAAACCCTGTACAGATAAGCAATATCTTTACCTTTTGTATAATAATCGCCTCTTATGTTATAAAGTGAACCGAGGTTTTTAAGGTAACCGCCGAATATTCCAACCTGCAATTTTTTCCCGTTTGTAGCAATATCAACCCAGCCGGATGTTACATTTATTGTGGTATAAGTTCTTTCATCAATCAGCGAGTCTGAAAATGCTCTTACTCCATAACCACCAATCATTAAAAAGTCAGATAAGTTCTGCCCGACAACTCCCTGTATTTTAACTGAGATTTTTTTTAATTTCATTTTTGCAAATGCTGAACCGGAGTACGATTCGATTTTTTCATCAACTTTATAACCCAAACTTGACTTTGTTCTTGGTCTCAGCATTTTAAAATCACCCGCAATACCGAAAATATTATCATCTTTCAAATACTGAATCTGAACATTTGTGCTCGGAACAACTGCATTTCTTAAATACACCGAACTCGAACCTGCCGGTCCTTCGCTTACATAATCTCTTTCGGAAGAAACAGAAATCACAAAATTCAGATTTTTAATTCTGTGGTCTAATCTTATTTGCGGCTGGCGTGCAAACGGATGAAAAGGTGCACCTGTATTCAATGATTGCAGGTCGGGCAGCATTTCAGGAAGACTGAACGGATGCCAATACTGTCCCATCAATAATTTTGTTTTTCCCCAGTCGAGTTTAACATATGCATGACGAAGGCGAAAAGCATTGTTTTCAATGTTGCTCGGACCAGTGAAATCGGCTTCAATTACCGCCGAAGATTTTGCTTTAAATGCATTGGGTCCCCACACATCACCTTTAAGTCTTGTCATCATTGCCACCTGATTCATGCTTGGTACTGCATTAAGGTCTTTTCCGCTTTTATCCTTATAAACACTGTCGGGATAAAGCAGAAGTTGAGCTTCGCGCGAGTTAACTGTTTGCCTTGAATCATAATATGCCTGACCATTAACAAACCCCGAAAATTTTATTCCGAAATTCACCGAATCCTTTTGCGCATGCGTTATTGCCGATGCAGAAAAAATTACAACAATCAACAAAAAACATTTTTTTATCATAACGATATTATTTAAATCCTATTCTTACTTTGTTAAAAAAATGAACTCTAAGAAAATTAAAAATTCCTTTAAAACAATTTTTATAAAACCTTATTTTAAATCCATAAACCTTAGTAGCAGAAATAATCTCCCCTGTTCTACCTTATTACCTTATTTTTACAAAGTGTTTCCTGATAGTATTTAATGAATTGTTCATATTCTTCAGTAAAACTAACCTTTTTGTGATGTTCAAGTTGATTAAGAATATATTTACATATTTTATTAATATCAGATTTTGATATTGAAAAGGCAGATGCCGAACTTTGCCACGAAAAATTGCCTCTTGCCAGTTTATTTTCATTTATGAAACGCTCGGAACTTTCTGCAACGATTGTTGCCAATTGTTCTTCGGAAATTGCAGGAGATCTTGAAACTAAAAAATGAACATGCTCGGGATTTGCATAAATAGCATATAATTTAGATGAATTATTATTTACTATTCCTGTTATATATTTTTCAATTCTGACACGATTTTTTTCAACTATTAGCTGTTGTCTCCCAAATGTACTAAATACGAAATGTGTGTAAAGGTTATTATATTCAATTTTCATTTCAAAATAAGGTAATAAGGTTTATGAATGTGGTTATAATTTATCTACTAAGGTTTAATGTATAAAATAAGGTTTTAATTTTCATTTTCATTATAAGTTTTTACGGGCAAAAATAAGGTTTTAATTTTATATTTTAAGCACATCAAAATAATATTTACATAACGATATTATTTTTTCCAAAAGTAAAAATGATTTCAATAAAAAACACCATTGTCCGGAAAAAAATATTAAAAAACGAACATCATCAGTAATTCGAGAAAAATGTTGGAGAGAATAATAATACCTAATCCTGTTATTGTATTTTTTCTGATTGATTTATCACCTATAAAATATGTATAAACAGCTTTAAGCAAATTGTTGCTTATAATTGCCTGAAATGTTGCAAATGCAAGAACTTGTGTTTCGACATTGAATTTTCCCTGAAAAAGGTTTATTAAAAACGGGTCGATATCGGTAATGCCGACAACAAAAGAAAGAACGTTCAATCCGTTTACTCCGAATTCCTTTATCACAAAATATGTTATAAAACTGAACGCAACGAATAAAACAGTAAAAAGGAAAGCTATCTTAAATTCCAAGGGATTTTTATCGCCATCGGAAATAACCTGATTGTCCTCATTGAGATTATTTTTCTTTCTGTATATTATCCATGCCGGCAGCAGAGAAACGACAAACATCACAAGAAAATAAGGAGTCAACAAAACTGCAAGTTGCCGGTTAAAAATATAAACAAGTATTAATATACGCAGATACAGCATGGCAGTAGAAAGTATGATTGCAGAAGAATATAAATTGCCAGATTTTTTTTCCTCCCTGCTTTTCCTTGCAAGGACAAAGGTTGTAGCGGTACTGCTATACATACCACCAAGCAACCCCGAAATAATTATGCCTGTATTTTTAAAAACAAATTTCTTTAAAATGTAACTGAGATAAGAAATGCTTGAAATAGCAACAACAGCGAGCCATATTTTGTAAGGAGTAATATTTATGAACGAGAACAAAGGTTCGTCGGGAACTATTGGAAGAATAACTCCTGCAATTACAAGAAACATTCCGAGTGTAATAAATTCATCCTTGTCGAATTTCTGTGAAATGATGGTCAGAGGCTCTTTTATTTCAGTAAGCACCAAAATCACAACAACTATAAGAATTGCAAACCATCGGGGCTGAGTGACAATCAAAGGTGCCAGACTATATGTTACGATTGCAATAATTATTGTTGTAAGTCCATAGTCATTATAAACTTTCAGTTTCTGATAGTAATATAATCCGAGAAATAAGGCAACCACAAATCCTCCGCCAATATATAATGCCAGACTATCGGGTTGTGCAACATACAATATAAAGCCGAGTATTCCGATGAATGTAAAAGTTCTGTCGGTTCCGAAAAGTCTTTTGTCTTCGGGGTTATGCGAATGTATTCTTCGCTGTGCCAGTCCTATTATCAGGGAAAACAGGTCTACAAGAATGAAATCCACAAAATTTGCCGGTATTTTATCAATTATTTCCAAGGGCGTTGTTTTTAAAATTATTTTTCAGGATAAACATATATTATAGTTGTTTTGTCAGTTATTGTACCATTGTCATATCTCACGCTACTTGTAATATTTTTAAATTTATCATAACTAAAAACGTACCTGTTTACAAGAATTCCTTCGCCATCATATTTCAGATCTTCAATTTTATTATTGTTTTCATCATATTTGAATTTACTTTTACCGACTATTTTATTTCCACCTTCTTCTGAAGTGCTTTCAAGCAGGTTGCCTTTTTCATCATATTTGTTATAGGTACCTCTTATTATGTAATCGTTTTCGGTATATTCAACCTCAGAAAGTTTATCTCCTTTTTCATTATAAGCATATCTGTATTTGCCTATAATTTTATTGTAGATATAATTACATTCTTCGATTTTCCTGTTTTTGCCGTCAAACATACGTGTTGTTTTATTTGTTTGCTTGTCGTTGTTATCAACAATACTTTCTTCAACTATATTTCCATTGTCATCATATTTATAATTTAATTCCACTTTTTGATTTAACCCGTCGAAATATTTTACTTCCTTAATTTTTCTGTTATCATCATCATAGGCAGATATTATCTTCTGGTCATTGCGCTGGTCATGGAACAATGATTCCTCAATCTGATTGCCCTTCTCGTCATATTTATAAATCATCTTTTCGGTTCTATTATCATATGGATCAAAAATTATCTTTTCCAGCAAATTATTTTTCGAATCGTATGTATAAGTTGTTTTCAAGGAAACCTTGTTTGTGTTATCAAAATATTTATCTTCTTCAACCTTTTTATTCGCATCATTATAAACAATAACATTTCTGAACACCAAAGCGCCGTCCTCCCTGTATCTTGCTTCTTCAATTTTATTTCCTTTTGTATCATATTTATACTTCATGTATTTACTCATGCTGCCGTTTTCATATCTCTTCTCTTCAATTTTTCTCATATCAGCGTCATACAATGTAAGTAATTTCCTGCCAATTCTTCCGTCATTCAAGTAAAATGATTCTTCAACAGGTTCACTTTTTTCAAACCGCCCATAATAAATCACATTGCTGTCTTTAACAACCAATTTATTGGTAGCGCTGTCTGTTTTAAAATTTATGTTATAAACTTTTTTTTCTTTATAATTTATAACTATTCTTGTCGAGTCGCTTCCTGCTACATCTTCAATATGAAGCACAGAAAACAACAAACACATACCCATTACGTGAAGTACATTTTTATTTTTCAGAATCATTTTTATTCTAATCTGCATTTTGAAGTTTTATGCCAGCAAATAATTCAAAGTATGTTTTAACAAAATTAATATTTTCTTTTAATTTTAAACCTTACGTTTCATAATATTCAAAATAAAACAATAATCCCGGAAAGTTATTAAGCTCCCGGAATTATTGTTCATGATTTTTTTATTCTATCTTATAACGCTGACTCTGCCTATATATTCATGCTCGGGTCCTTCGAGTTCTTTCACGACAACCCTGTAAACATAAACTCCTATCTGCACCAAATCACCTGTATTATTGAACCTTCCGTTCCATGGTTTATTCAAATCATTTGTCTTATAAATTTGTTCACCCCAGCGGTTAAATATCATCATCGTGAACTTATCAGGATCGATGCGATATCCCTGAGGAATAAATCCCTCATTAAGTATATCTGAGTTCGGACTGAATGCATTTGGTATGTAAACCGTGAAAATATCTTTTACAATAATAGGTTTGCAAATAGAATCTACACAATTTTGAGAGTCAGTAACTTTCAGACAGACTACATAAGTTCCCACAGCTGTAAATGTGTGTACAGGAGTTGTGATGTCAGAATTACCGTTGTTGTCACCGAAATCCCAGTGCCATTGAACAATAGGCTGTCCGCCCGGAGTGGAAAGGTCATCAAAGAGTGCCGTTGTGTTTTCAAGAATGTCGAGTACCGCCGGTGTGAATGTGAAATCGGCGTTAGGACCAAGTTTTTCTGTTACTGTTGCACACCCTGATGTTTTGCATGTTCCATATGATGCAGTTACACAATAAGAACCCTGAGCAAGATCGGTTATTGTTTTCGTTGTTGCTCCGTTATCCCAGAGATATGTGTATGGACCTAA
>JAQUPB010000143.1 GCA_029004185.1 Bacteroidales bacterium
TATAAAAATATTTGCTTTTTTGCCAACGGCAATACTTCCGAGTTCTTTTTCAACTCCCATTGCATAGGCACTGTTTATGGTTGCGGCATTTATGGCTTCTTCGGGAGTAACTTTGTATTTTATGCAACCCAGAGAAATCACAAACTGCATGTTTCCCGATGGCGATGAACCGGGATTGAAATCACTTGCCAGAGCAATCGGTAACCCCGAATTAATCATCTTGCGCGCCGGAGCATAAGGTAATCCTAAAAAGAATGAAGTTCCCGGTAAAAGAGTTGGCATTGTTCCTGATTTTAACAAACACTTGATTTCTTCATCACCCATGTACTCAAGGTGGTCAACGGAAAGGGCTTTATATTTCACGCCAACCTGCACTCCGCCCGTATGACCGAGTTCATTCGCATGTATCTTCGGAGTTAAATTGTATTTCTGTCCTGCCGATAAAATCCTTTCAGTGTCTTTAACTGAAAAGAAACCTTTATCACAAAACACATCTATATAGTCAGCAAGTTTTTCTTCAGCAACGGCAGGAATCATTTTGTTTATTATTAAATCAATATATTTTTCGGGTCTGCTCTTAAATTCTGCGGGAATTGCATGTGCTCCCAGAAATGTTGATTTTATTGTTAATGGCGAAAGCTTCTTTAACTTTTTTATTACGCTGAGAATTTTGATTTCACCATCCGGATTGAGTCCGTAACCGCTTTTTACTTCAACAGCTCCTGTACCGTACGATTTTATTTCATCTAGCCGCAATAGTGCCTGTTCAACCAATTCGTCTTCAGTGCAACCCTGAAGTTTTTTTGCCGAGTTTAAAATCCCACCGCCACGTTTAGCAATTTCTTCATAAGAAAGTCCTTTTATTTTATCAATAAAATCTAATTCCCTGCTGCCTGCATAAACAATATGAGTATGTGAATCGCAAAAACAAGGGAAAACCATTTTGCCGGTTGCATCAATTTGTTTTACTCCTTTATTGTTTTTTAATATGCCAAGATGCTTGTTTTCAGACATACGCCCGAAACCGGATAGTATCCCGTTTTCAATAAAAATAAAAGCATTTGTCAAAGTATTAAGCTTCGACATATTTCCACCCGATAATTTAGATGTGGGTTTATATTCAACCCCAATAAGCTCTTTAATGTTTTTTATGAGAATCATTTTTTTTATAAAATATGCAACTATTTATATATTTTTTTTGTCTATTTAAGTAAGAGAATCACTATTTTTAAAGGTTTGTAAATAAAGTATTAAAAAAAATCGCTATATGAGTGAAATATTATGTTATAAATTTTATAAAAATATTGACTTATTAAAATTAAATATGTACATTTGTTATGCTTAAAAATAATACTATATTTACAATGTTATTTAAAAACTAAAATACAAAACTATGAAAAAGAAAATTACAATTTTAATTATTTTGGCATTTGTAATATGTAATTTTACATTTGCTGCAAGAATTGAAGTTAAAGAGGCACAAAAGGTGGCGCTTAACTTCTACTACGAAATGTATAATAAATTTTCGAAACATGTTGACCAAAAAGTAGCGCTCAGTGAAATAAAATTAACTGAAGCATCTACCGAATGTTTAACAAAAGGCATACCTGATTTATACATATTCAACGTAAAAACTCCCTACAATGAAGGTTTTGTAGTTGTTACCGCTGATGATGCCGCAACACCTGTTGTTGGTTATTCATTCGAAGGCGTATACTCTGCACAAAACCAGGCACCTGCTTTTGCTCTTTTTATTGATGCATATAAAAAGGGAGTTGCATACATCAGAGACAATAACATTGCTGCAACACCTGAAATTACTGCAACCTGGAATAAATACCTGAATGGCAACATTGACATGAACGCAAAGGATATTCTTGATGTTGCACCGTTATTGGTTTCTTTATGGGACCAGGGCGCAGGTTGGAACGCAAAATGTCCTCTCGCTACCGGAGGTCCTGGTGGACGTGCTTATGCGGGTTGTGTTTCAGTTGCAACATCACAGGTGATGAACTATCACATGTGGCCGACACAAGGTGTGGGTACTCATACTAGTGGATCATATACTGTTAACCCCGGAACAACAACATATTTATGGAACCAGATGCTCCAGGCACAACCCAATGATCCTATTGAAACTCTTCTTTACCATGTTGGAATTTGTCTGAATATGATGTATTCTGCGACTGGCTCAGGAGCATACAATAGTAATGTGCCGGGTGTGCTTACTTCTCATTATAAATATGCAAATCCTTTATATACCTCTACCGGCAGCAACCCTGATGCAACATGGAAAACCAGGCTAAGGACACAATGCGATAATCGAAAACCAATGGTTTATGGTGGCTTTGATGGTAGCGACGGACATTCATGGAATTGCGACGGATATCAGGGAACTGACTATTTTCACATGAACTGGGGATGGAGCGGCTCAGGTAACGGGTTCTTCCTTTTGACTTCATTGACAGCGGGTGGATTTAATTTTGTCAGCAACCAGCAATTAGTTTATGACATTGTGCCAAGCACGGGATATCCTGTTTATTGCAGCGGTTCACAAACATTCACTACACCAACAGGTGTTTTTGAAGATGGAAGCGGATATGCAAACTATCAGGCAAACTCAAATTGCAGCTGGCTTATTGATCCTACCGACAGTATCGCAACATTGAAGTTTACATTTGAAAGAATTGGCACAGAAGCAACTGATGATAGAATTATAATATATGATGGAAAAACGACTGCAGCACCAGTTTTGGGGACATATTCAGGAGCTACTTTACCTGCTGCTGTTACAACAACAAAACCGTGGGCGCTGGTAACTTTCACATCAGATGCTGATGCTATACTTGGAGATGGATTTCGATTGGGTTGGATGTCAAATTATCCTATATTCTGCACAAGCAATACCAATGTTACTCAACCTATTGATACGATTTTTGACGGCAGCGGTGGTCTGGATTATAATAATAATGCAAGTTGTACATGGACAATTACTCCTTCAAATACTCCGCTTTCAATAGTAATTCACTGGCTAACATTTAGTACCGAAGCTACAAATGATAAAGTTGAAGTATGGAACAATAATGTTTTGCCAAATGTAAAGCTTACAACTTTTTCCGGTACAAGTTTACCTTCACCTTCAACATATACATGTAATACACCTAAAATAAAAGTTAAGTTCCTTACAAATGGTACTATTACAAATACAGGCTGGAGTTTTTGGTATGAAGGCGTTACAAGTGTTCAAGACAGAACAGGAATAAACACGCTTTCCATTTATCCTGTGCCGGCAAACAATGTGTTGAACTATAGCGTAATGTTTGACAATGTAAAAAATGCAAAAGTTAAACTCATTAACATAATTGGTGAAACAGTATATTCCGAAAACATCGGCTCATTTAACGGTGAATATAAACAGGCAATAGATGTAAGGAATTTTGCAAAAGGAATGTACATCATGGAAATCAATACCGACAAAGGAAATATGACCCAAAAGGTTATTATTGATTAATTTTTCTTTTCATAGTGCAAAAAGGAGCAGCGTTTTTTGTTGCTCCTTTTTTTTGTTTTAGGTTTTTATTTTTTTTATATTTTCTTTAACTCAACAACTTGGAAGAAATTATCCCGGAAATTACTTTGAATAATTTTTCTCTGTGGCTCTCTGTGGTAACTCAGCTAACCTCTGTGTAACAAAAAAATAAAAAATTGCACAGAGAACCACAGAGGTAACACAGAGTTTCACGGGGCTCTTTCAAAAAATCAAATAAATAGGGTTGATGGATGAGGGAGTGTTAAATAGAATAAACAAAATTGTTTTTAAAATCGCATATTATCAATAAGCCTTATTTTCCCTGCGTAGAAAGCAATAAAAGCCATTGTGTCCTCGGAGTTATGCCAGTTCTTTACCGGAAAAAGAGTAGTGCTGTCGGCAATTTCAAGGTATTCTGGTTTTATGAGAGGTATTTTTTTTATTTCGTTTTCCACAAACATTTTCATTTCTTCGACACTCATTTTCCCTTTGAGTTGTTTTGTTTTTAAAAGAACCTGCGAAACTTTTACTGCACTTTCCCTTTCTTCTTTTGATAAACGTGCATTTCGTGAACTCATTGCCAAACCATCGCTTTCACGAACAATAGGACATCCGATAATTTGAGCCGGAAGATTTAGAATATTTGTTAACTTTTTTATTATCAAAAGCTGCTGATAATCCTTTTCACCAAAGTATGCCCTGTGCGGTTCAATTATTTTTAAGAGTTTCTTTACAACTATTGCTACGCCCTTAAAATGACCAGGACGAAATTTTCCTTCCATGACTTTGTCAAGATTGCCGAATTCAAATTCCGAATTATCTGGTTCGGGATACATCTCTTCGTTAGATGGTGCAAATAAAATATCGCAGTTTGCTTTTTCGAGTTTTTCTTTATCTGGTTCAATAGTACGCGGATATTTTTCGAAATCCGATTTATCATTGAACTGAATTGGATTTATGAAAATGCTTGAAACAACAATATCGTTTTCTTTTCTTGCTTTGTCTATAAGTGAAATATGCCCATCGTGCAATGCTCCCATTGTCGGCACAAAACCGATTGTTCTTCCTTCTTTTTTTAATCCGGAAATATGGTCTTTTATAGGGAGTATTTTTTCAAATATCTGCATTGTCATCGGGGAAAGTTAATTGTTAATCGTTAATTGTTAATTGTAAAAAAATCCCTGCCTGACTCTTTACCTGCCGAAAGCATTGCAAGCAGACTAGTTTCAAAATCCTAAATCCCAAATCCCAAATCCTAAATTTTTAACTGAACATCTGCATATCAAATAACTTTTTATAATAACCTTCTTTTTCAAGAAGTGAAGTATGAGTGCCTTTTTCAACGATTTCGCCTTTATGAATTACACAAATTTCATCGGCATTTTTAATAGTTGAAAGCCTGTGTGCAATTACAATCGAAGTGCGGTTTTTCATTAAATTGAAAATTGCATCCTGCACCAGTCGTTCCGATTCTGTGTCGAGCGATGATGTTGCCTCATCAAGAATCAATATGGCGGGATTTTTCAGTACTGCCCTGGCAATGCATAACCGCTGCCTCTGTCCTCCAGAAAGTTTGCATCCACGATCGCCTATGTTCGACTGGTATTGATTTTCCATTTCCATGATAAAATTATGTGCATTGGCAACTTTAGCGGCAGCAACAACTTCATCCATTGTGGCAATATCTTTTCCTAAAGCAATATTATTGAAAATAGTGTCGTTGAATAAAATTGATTCTTGCGTAACAATGCTCATCGTATCCCGCAAATCAGTAATTCTGTATTTTTCAATGTTTACTCCGTCAACTAAAATCTCTCCCGATTCAATAAGGTGAAAGCGGGGGAGCAAATCGGCAAGAGTGGTTTTGCCGCCACCCGATTGACCTACTAATGCAACTGTCCTGCCTCTTTCAATTTTAAGATTGATATTTCTTAATACCCATTCTTCATCGCCTTGTTGATAAGTAAATGAAATATTCTTGTATTCAATTTCCTTTTTAAATTCATTTATAGGGATGGCATCTGGCTTTTCAATTATTTTAACTTCTGCATCAATGATATGTGAAATTCTTTCTATTGAGGCAGCGCCTTTCTGAATGTTGTAATAAGCATTTGAAAGGGATTTCACAGGAGGTATTATCTGCGATAAAATAATAAGATAACCGATAAAAGATGCGGGAGATAAATAACTCTCCTTGCCCAGCACGAGTGAACCCCCATACCACATAACAGTTACCATTACAAACGTGCCGAGAAATTCTCCCAATGGTGTTGATAACGAACGCTGTCGGGTTACCGTATTCATTATTATATAATACTGATTGTTCAGTGCTTTGAATTTTCTTATTACTACGTTTTCGGCATTGAAAGCTTTTATTATTCTTAATCCGCTCAAGGTTTCTTCAATCAGTGATAACAAATCACCCATTTTATGCTGACCTCTGAGAGAAGTACTTTTCAGCGTTTTTCCTATTCTTCCTATTATTAAGCCGCTGATTGGAAAAAATACCAATATGAAAATTGATAATTCAAAACTCATGAAAATGAGCATCGAAATAAAAATGATTATTGTCAGGGGGTCCCGGAAAACCATGTCGAGCGAACTCATTATCGAGAATTTAATTTCCTGAACATCATTTGTGATGCGTGCAAGAATGTCGCCTTTGCGTTCTTCAGAATAATACGAAAGGGGAAGAATAAGTATTTTATCATATATTTTTTTGTGAATGTCTTTTACAACACCATTCATAATTGGCGACATGTAGTAGCTTGCCAGATAATTGAAACCGGTTTTCAACAGTGTTGCAACCGTTACAATAATGCATATCATTACTAGCGCCTGTGCTTCGCCATAGTTTATAATTATTTTACTTAGGAGATAATAAAAATCATGCTTTAATATTTCAAACGAAAAACTGAAAGGAAGTAAATTGGTTACCAGTGGTTGTGTTCTGAAAAGTATCCCCAGAAATGGAATTACCATTGTCATTGAGAACAAAGCAAAGAAAACGGAAATAATGTTGAATGATATGTTTAATAAAGCATAAGACCAATAAGGTATTACATAAGAATATATTTTTTTAAATTCTTTCATTATAAAATCATATACTTATTTTAATAACTTTGCAAACTTAAGAAAAAGATACAATACATTTTAATTTTAAGATAATAATAATGCTTAGCATAATCACCGCAATACACAATCAGCTTGATATGAACAATCTTTTCTATGAAAATATTGTGCGATACACTAAAAATATTTTCGAGCTGATTGTAATTGATAATGCTTCAACAGACGGCAGCCGTGAATTTTTCGAAAGCAATGGAGTTAAGGTCATCAGAAATGAAGGTAATTATTCTTATCCTTATTGCCAGAATCAGGGAATCGAAGCTGCAAAGTACGATTATATGATTTTTCTGAATAATGACGTTATTGTTTCAAAAGATTGGGATGAAAGAGCAATAAGCATTATGCAATTTCATAAGCTCGATATTGCTTCTTGTTCAGCTACCGAAATGCTCGAAACACCAGAAATAACTCACGCACATCTGAAAAAATGGAAACGCATAAAAAATCCTTTTGTATTTTTTTTCGGAAACAAAAAATGGGTTTTAAAATTAACTCATAAATTGATGTATGGTGACTGGGATGAATGGACCGAAGAAAGATATAAAAAATGCGGTAATGTAATAAGGTTGGGAATTGCAGGAAGCAATGTTTTTGTCACACGTCAGGGAATTGCAAAAATAGGGAAGTGGGATGAAAGAATTCAATCGGCAGATTTTGACATTTTTCTGAGAGCAAAAAAAAGAAGTCTTGAATCGGGCGACATAAAATCCTGTCATGTTATGCTTGGCGTATATCTGCATCATTACAACCGCCTGACTTTATTAAAAAGAAAAATACCTTTTGCGGATAAAGAAAACAAAATTTCAATTAAGGATAAATGGGATATCAAAACTGCCAATGAAATGCTGAAAGATACCAATATGGTTGTTAAATAGTCGCAAGTCTTCAGTCCTTAGTCGTAAGAAAAAAATAATTTGATTTTTAAAGATTAGTAAAGTAGAGCAATTGTTTAATTGCTAAATTGTTCAATTGTTAAAAAATAAAGTTTGAGCGTATAGGACTATAGACTATCAAACAATACAACAATTAGACAATTTAACAATTAAACAATTAAGCTTCAAAAGAACATCATTTAGTCTATATCTGTAAGAATTTTATTTCTCAATTCAACAGTTTTTCTGATGTTTCTGTAAAGATTTTCGGCTTCTTCGAAGTTGATGGTTTGTTGTCCGTCTGATATTGCTTTTTCAGGAATTTCGTGAA
>JAQUPB010000144.1 GCA_029004185.1 Bacteroidales bacterium
ACCTTGATATTGAAGAAGAAACGCCTTTGGTGAAACCCCCGCCTTATCCTAATGTCTCACTGCACAGAATGGCTTATGGCTACGAAGTTGAATTAACTCCTTTGCAGATATTGGCTTTTTACAATGCAATTGCAAACGACGGAGTAAGGGTAAGACCAATGCTCGTTAAGGAAATCAGACAGACAGGGAATGTCATAAAGAAATTCAAACCTGAAATGGCAAATGAAAGAATGTGTTCGAAGGAAACAGTTGAAAAAGCACAGAAAATGCTTGAAGGAGTTGTACAGAAGGGAACAGCAAGGAACCTCATGAGAAACTTTCATATAAAAATTGCAGGAAAAACAGGTACGGCAAAGGTTATCGAAAACGGAAGATATGTAAAAAAATACCGCTCTTCTTTTGTCGGATATTTTCCGGCTGACAATCCTTTATACTCATGTATTGTGGTTATTAACAATCCGCAGGGTGTTTATTACGGAAGTCTGGTTGCGGGTCCCGTTTTTAAGGAAATTGCCGAAAAGGTTTATTCAAGCCGTTTCGAGTTACATGACGAAATTGATACAAACAAGAACGTGAAATTGCCAGTTGCGAAAACAGGCTATCAGAGCGATATTCTGAAAATTTACACTAAACTCGGATATGAATGCAAACCCGTGTATTCAACATGGGTAGCTACTTCAGTAAAAGATTCCGTATTAAATTTTGTGCCGAAAAATGTTTCAAGAAATGTTGTTCCGAACGTTGTCGGAATGGACATTCAGAATGCAATTTATATTTTGGAAAGCAAAGGCTTGAGAGTAAAATTTCAGGGAAAAGGAATGGTGAAAAGCCAGTCGATTGAGCCCGGAACAAAGATAATCAAAGGCAGTCAGATAAGGTTAATTCTTTCAAATGTAGTTTGAAAAATATGCAGAAAAATTTAAATGACATATTAAAAGGAGTAAAAGCTGAAAAAATCATCGGCGATTTAAATAAAAGCATTACTGCAATTACATTTGATTCACGCAAGGTTGTTAATGAGACTTTATTTATCGCAAGCAAAGGAATTAAATCCGACGGGCACGATTTTATAAAAATGGCTGAAGCAAATGGCGCATCAGCAGTGGTTTGCGAAATTATCCCGCAGGAAACAAATAAAAATATTACTTATATAAAAGTTGCGGACAGCAGTAAGGCAACCGGAGAACTTGCTTCGAATTTTTACGGTAATCCGTCATCAAAATTAAAATTAACAGGTGTTACCGGAACAAACGGCAAAACCACAATTGCTTCATTGCTTTTCAGGATGTTCAGGGATTTCGGGCATAATGCGGGACTTCTGTCAACTGTTAAAAACATTGTTAACGATAAAATATTTCCTGCAACTCATACAACTCCAGATGCCATTGTAATAAATCAACTTCTTAAACAAATGGCTGATGAGGGTTGTGAATATTGCTTTATGGAGGTGAGTTCGCATGCGATAGTTCAGAACAGGATTTCGGGATTGACTTTTGCCGGCGGAATTTTCACAAACATCACACACGACCATCTCGATTATCATAAAACTTTTGATGAATACATAAAAGCAAAAAAAGGATTTTTTGATATTCTTCCTGCAAATGCTTTTGCATTGACAAATACAGATGACAGGAACGGCGAAGTGATGCTTCAGAATACACAGGCATCGAAAAAAACATATAGCCTGAAATCATTTTCCGATTTCAAGTGCAAAATACTCGAAAGCCGCCTTGACGGACAACTTCTGAATATTGACGGCGGAGAAGTATGGTGCAAACTTATTGGCAGATTCAATGCTTACAACCTTCTTGCAATATATTCTGCTGCAGTTTTACTCGGTAAAGAAAAAATGGAAGTGCTTAAAGAATTAAGCACTCTGAATGCAGTTGAGGGAAGATTTCAGCATGTCAGATCGGAAAATAATGTTCTTGGAATAGTTGACTATGCTCATACTCCCGATGCGCTTAAAAATGTGATCTCAACAATAAATGAAATACGCGACGGAAGCAAAAAACTGATAACCGTTGTCGGTTGCGGTGGTGACAGGGATTCGAAAAAACGACCGGTGATGGCGGAAATTGCCTGCAGTGGAAGTACAAAAACAATTCTTACTTCCGATAATCCGCGTTCGGAAGAACCGGAAGCAATAATAAAGGAAATGGAAAATGGAATTGATATTACAGGAAGAAAAAAAGTTTTATCAATAGTAAACAGAAAAGAAGCAATCAAAACAGCTTGTCATCTGGCAGAATCAGGTGATATAATTCTGGTTGCAGGAAAAGGTCACGAAAATTACCAGGAAATAAAAGGAGTTAAGTACCCTTTTGATGACCTGCTGATACTTAAGGAATTTTTGGAAATAAAAAATTAATTAAACTATAAACAAAATATGTGTTTGTTTCATAATGTTTGGATACAAGGCTTTCGAAGTTGAGGAAATCATGAGTTTACTAGAGTAAATGACTGATTTCCGAAACGAGAGTAACGCAGTAGACGGACATTATGAACAAACACTTAAAAACAGAAAAATATGTTTTATTATTTATTCAAAAGTTTGCAAAAATGCTGTGATATACCCGGAGCAGGAGTGTTTCAATACATCTCTTTCAGAGCGGCAATGGCAGTTATCACTTCATTGTTGATTTCTTTGTTCATAGGAAAAAGAATAATAAAATTTTTGCAGAAAAAACAGGTCGGCGAAACAGTTAGGGATCTTGGTCTCGACGGACAGGTTCAGAAACAGGGAACTCCGACAATGGGAGGATTGATAATACTTGCTTCAATTCTTATACCTGTTATTCTGTTTGCAAAACTTCAGAATATCTACATCATATTAATGCTCGTGGCAACTGTTTGGCTTGGTGTTATCGGTTTTCTCGATGATTACATAAAAGTATTCAAGAAAGATAAAAAAGGCCTTCACGGAAAATTTAAAATTCTCGGACAAATAGGTCTCGGCTTGATTGTGGGCAGCATACTTTATTTCAGCTCCGATGTTGTTATAAAAGAAAAAGTAAAAACACCTAAGAAAATTGTAGCCGTTAATACAGCAAAACCTCTGGAGAATACAAATTTCACCCCCTTATATTCCAAGGCAGAAACAAAATCAACAAAAACAACAACTCCTTTTTTCAAGAATAATGAATTTGATTATTCAATTCTTATTTCATGGCTTTGTGAGGACTATAAAAAATGGGCGTTCCTGATTTTTATTCCGTTTGTGATATTTATTGTCACGGCAGTTTCAAATGGTGCGAATATGACCGATGGACTGGATGGCCTGGCTACAGGCACATCTGCAATAATGGGAGTTACCCTCGGAGTTCTTGCATACGTGTCGGGTAATACCGTTTTTGCAAACTATCTGAACATTATGTACATCCCCAACTCAGGCGAACTTGTTGTTTTTATTGCTGCATTTGTCGGCGCCTGTGTTGGCTTTTTATGGTATAATACTTATCCGGCACAGGTATTTATGGGCGATACTGGCAGTCTGACACTGGGTGGAATAATTGCAGTGTTCGCCATTGCTATCCGCAAAGAACTTCTCATACCCATACTATGCGGAATATTTCTGGTTGAAAATATTTCGGTATTGATGCAGGTTGCATATTTCAAATATACAAAAAGAAAAACCGGTGAGGGCAGGAGAATATTCAGAATGGCACCGGTACACCATCATTACCAGCTGAAAGGTTATCACGAATCAAAAATTGTTACAAGATTCTGGATTATAGGAATAGTACTCGCAATAATGACAATAGTTACATTAAAAATCAGGTAAAAACTTAAAAATAAAAACGAATGAACATAACTGAATTTCCGTTACACAACAGCAAGAATGTTTTCAATTCAATGGCAGCAGGTATTCCGACAAGACTTTTTGACTTGAGGAAAAGTGAAATAAAAGAAAGTCTTGAAGATTTTCAGACGCTTGAACATCGCCTGGAATTTGTTAATACTGTCAGAGGTGTTGATTTCATTAATGATTCGAAGGCGACAAATATTAATGCAACATGGTTTGCTCTGGAAAGCATGACTAAGCCTGTTGTCTGGATAGTAGGCGGACAGGATAAGGGAAACGGATACGGCGAACTGAAAGCCCTTGTGAGAGAGAAAGTCAAGGCAGTTGTTTGTCTCGGCATTAATAATAAGAAGATTTATAAAAATTTTAAAGGGGATGTTGACGTGATGGTTAATGCCATGACTGCCGTGGAAGCCGTGAGCATTGCGTATCAGCTTTCGGAACAAGGCGATATTGTTTTGTTCTCTCCTGCATGCCCGAGTTTTGATTTGTATAAAAATTATGAAGAAAGAGGAAATAAATTTAAAGAAGCTGTAAGAAATTTATAAAATATTTCACTAATGCCCGATAAAAATATTTTAAAATATATTGAATGGCTCTATTTTCAAAACATTGCTATATATGTCGCCCCTACAGGGCTTCCTTTTTGCAATTTGCTTTTTTCTACCATAATGTCGCCTCTAACGAGGCTAAAAAAGTACCGTAGGTACGGAATTATGGTAGAATAATCAATTGCAAGAATTATTAAAGTGCCGTAGGCACGAAATTATCAGTATGAACAAAATTTAACTGGACAATAATGAAAATATTTTTTTTGAAATGAGCGAAAAAACAACATTAATTAGTTTACAAAAAAGGATAAAAGGCGACAAGGTAATTTGGGCTGTTGTCCTTATTTTGTCAATTTTTTCGCTTCTTGCAGTATATAGTGCAACGGGAACACTTGCTTTTCGTTGTAAAGGTGGAAATACAGAATATTACCTGTTTAAACATCTGTTTATTCTTTTATTCGGAATATTTCTGATGTATGTTACCCATCTCATCAAATACACTTATTATTCGCGTCTTTCACAACTGCTTTTAATAATTACAATTCCTTTGCAGTTGTTGACATTGTTTACGGGAACAAGCTTAAACGAGGCAAGCCGCTGGCTTACTCTGCCGGTTATCAATTTGTCATTTCAAACATCCGATTTGGCAAAACTTGCACTTATAATGTATGTTGCACGGCTGCTTTCAAAAAAACAGGATGAAATAAAAGATTTCAAATCGGCATTCATACCGATTATGCTTCCTGTTTTAATTGTGTGCGGTTTGATTTTTCCTGCCAACTTTTCAACTGCCGCAATATTGTTTGCAACGTGCTTTGTGCTTATGTTCATAGGAAGAGTGAATATAAAATATTTACTTGCATTTATGGGAATCGGGTTGGTTGTAGTTTCAATAGTTCTGGCTTTTGCTTTTAAATATCCGCAGATGTTACCGCGTTTTGAAACCTGGAAAAACAGAATAGAAAATTTCAAGAATGAAGAATCCGGTAATAATTATCAGGTGGAACAATCGAAAATAGCAATTGCTACGGGAGGGTTTTTTGGAAAACTTCCCGGGAAAAGCATTCAGCGTAATTTTCTTCCACACCCTTATTCCGATTTTATTTTTGCAATAATAATTGAAGAATATGGTCTTGCAGGAGGAGCGCTTATCGTTTTCCTTTATGTTATTCTGCTTTTCAGGGCAATAAAAATTGCCTCTAAATGTGATAAGATATTTCCTGCACTTCTCGTTGTGGGCTGTGCTTTGATATTGATATTCCAGGCATTCATAAATATGGCTGTTGCCACAAATATTTTGCCTGTAACAGGACAAACACTACCTATGGTTAGTATGGGCGGAACTTCAATATGGTTTACCAGCATATCAATCGGTATAATGTTGAGTGTTAGCAAAAGTTATGAAATTGAAGATAAAACTGAAGATAAGACTGAAGATAAAACTAAAGAAAAGGAAGAGAGTGAAAAATAATTTTAAAATAATAATCAGCGGCGGCGGCACGGGGGGACATGTATTTCCGGCAATTGCAATTGCTAATGAAATAAAAGCAAAATGCGCGGATGCTGAAATACTTTTTGTTGGCGCTGAAGGAAGAATTGAAATGGAAAAAGTGCCTGCAGCCGGTTATAAAATAGAAGGACTCTGGATTAGCGGATTGCAAAGGAAAATGATATTTAAGAATTTATTGCTACCGATAAAATTAATATCAAGTTTGATTAAAGTAAATAAAATATTAAACAATTTTAAACCCGACGTGGTTGTTGGTGTTGGCGGATATGCGAGCGGTCCTTTATTAAGGGTTGCGGCAATGAAAAATATTCCGTCGCTTATTCAGGAGCAAAATTCATATCCCGGAATTACAAATAAAATTCTTGCAAAAAAAGTTGATAAAATTTGCGTTGCTTATAATGATATGGAAAAGTTTTTCCCGCAAGAAAAAATTGTTATAACCGGAAACCCTGTGAGAAAAGACATTCTGGATACCGAAACTAAAAGAAGCGAGGCAATAAAACATTTTGAGCTTGAAAATAAAAATACGCTTCTCGTAATAGGCGGTAGTTTGGGTGCACGAACTATAAATGAAAGCATTAATAAAAATCTGGAATTATTGTCAAAAAATAATATTCAGGTCATATGGCAAACGGGGAAATATTATTTTGAAGAAGCCAAAAAATCAGTGAGTGCTTTGAATCTGAAAAATATCAAAGTATTTGATTTCATAAATAAAATGGACATGGCTTATGCTGCTGCAGATGTTGTGGTATCAAGGGCTGGAGCAATAGCTATATCGGAGTTGTGCATTGTAGGCAAACCGGCAATTTTAATTCCATCGCCGAATGTTGCGGAAGACCATCAGACAAAAAATGCAATGGCGCTGGTAAATGAAAACGCCGCAATATTGATTAAAGACAGCGAGGCGATTGAAAAATCGGGAGAGGAAATTATAGCATTGTTTAATAATGCCGAAAAACAAAAGCAATTAAGCGGGAACATAAAAAGACTTGCAAAGAGAAATGCAACAGAATTGATAGTTAATGAAATTTTAAATTTAATAAAAAAGATTAGATAATGTTTTATATGAATTAAAATTCATTAGTTAAAAAATAATTTTATAATCTGTGAATCTGTGGCAAATTTATCACACAAAAAATCATTAAATAAAAAGAAAAATTGAAACTTGAAAATCTAAATAACATTTATTTCATCGGCATCGGAGGTATCGGAATGAGCGCCCTTGCGAGGTATTTTAAATCAAGAGGGAAAAATGTAAGCGGTTACGACAGAACATCAACACCGCTTACACGACAATTGATGGATGAGGGCATGGAAATACATTTTGAAGAAAACATAAAAATGCTTCCCGGAAAAATTGATCTGGTTATTTACACTCCTGCGATACCTTCAACACATGCGGAACTGAAATATTTTAAAGAAAACGGATATCAGGTAAAAAAACGTTCGGAAGTTCTCGGATTACTGACAAAGAATAATTTTACGATTGCAGTTGCCGGAACACACGGAAAAACAACAATATCATCAATGATTGCTCATGTGCTAAAATCTTCAGGAGTGAACATTCTCGGATTTATAGGCGGAATAACGCAAAATTATGATTCTAATTTTTTTAATTCCGAAAATTTCAAGGCAATAGTCGTTGAGGCTGATGAATATGACAGGTCTTTCCTTCAGCTGCATCCTGATATTGAGGTGATATCTTCAATGGACGCCGACCACCTTGATATATACGGCGACAGAAATTACATGATAGAATCATATAATCTTTTTGCAAAGCAAATAAAGAAAAACGGAAAACTCATTTATAAAAAATCCCTGCCGGTAGCGGAAAATATGAATACAGCGAAATGTCAGTATTCTGCTTCTGCCATTGCCGATTACTATGCTGAAAGAATCGAAAGAAACGGCGATTATTATAAATTTTATTTTAATTCCCCTGAATATAAAAATGAAGAAATAAATGTAAGAACGGAAGCTTTTT
>JAQUPB010000145.1 GCA_029004185.1 Bacteroidales bacterium
CATTTGTAAGATTAAATTCTTCGGATAATCGCTGGAAAGCTAATGCCAATTCCATCGGGTTAAGTTCTTCTCTCTGTATGTTTTCAACCAAAGCAATCTGCAGGAGGGAATCTTTTTCAACATTTTTTATGTAAGCAGGAACTGTTTTCAATCCAGCCATTATTGATGCTCTTAACCGCCTTTCACCTGATATTAACTGATACTTTTCGTTATCAAGTTTGTTGACTGTAACAGGTTGTATTATGCCATGTTCTTTAATAGATTCGGCAAGTTCGGATAAGGAACTTTCATCAAAACCGTTTCGTGGCTGATAGGGATTGGCAACAATAAGTTCGATATTGATAAAAGGAATTGTGTTGGCAAGGGAATGAAGTTTGCCCTCATATTCGGCTGATATGTCATCAGTTTCGGATGTTTGTAGCAATGCACCAAGTCCTCTGCCCAAAGCTCTTTTTTTAGCGTTCATTTGCGATAGTTATTTTTTTGTCTTTTTCTTTTATTCTGGTTTTATTGTTTCTCTGCAATATTTCGCGTGCAAGGTTCAGATAATTTATGGCGCCTCTGCTGTTGGCATCGTGCATAATAATGCTTTCGCCGAAACTTGGTGCTTCACCGAGCCGCGTGTTTCGCTGAATTATGGTGTCGAAAACAATCTGCCGGAAATGAGTTCGTACTTCTTCAACAACCTGATTTGATAATCTTAATCTTGTGTCGTACATTGTAAGGAGTATTCCTTCAATTTCAAGGTCTTTATTTAAACTTGTTTGTACAATTTTTATTGTGTTTAATAATTTTCCAAGGCCTTCAAGCGCAAAATATTCGCACTGTACCGGAATTATAACCGAGTCGGCGGCAGTGAGTGCGTTTACCGTAATCAACCCAAGCGACGGCGAACAGTCAATAAGAACAAATTCGTAAGCGCTTTTTATTTTATTCACAACATAACTCATTTTCTTTTCCCTGCTTGGCAGGTTTATCATTTCAATTTCTGCACCGACAAGGTCAATATGAGCAGGCAAGAGGTCGAGATTGGGAGTACTTGTATTTAAAATAATATTCTGAGGTTCAATTTCATCAATTATACATTCGTAAATGCTGGTTTTTATATTCCGAGGGTCGAAGCCGATGCCTGAAGTTGCATTTGCCTGAGGGTCGGCATCAATCAGTAAACATTTATGTTCGAGAACGCTCAGACTTGCTGCCAGATTTATTGCTGTTGTTGTTTTTCCAACTCCGCCTTTTTGATTTGCTATTGCAATTACTTTTGTCATTTTTCAGTTTATGCTTTTTTATTTGGTAATTCGATAGATTCGCCGATATTCAAGAGAATAAGCTCTTTTCCTGACTTTTTAAATTTCAGAACAGCTTCATTTTTATTTATTTTTATTACAGGGAAAGTATCAAAATGCATTCCGATTATTTTGCTGCAATTAATAAAACCGGAAGCAATTATTGCATTGTCAATTCCCATTGTATAGTTATCGCCAATCGGAAGTATTGCAAAATCCATTTTTTTATATTCCCCAATAAGTTTCATGTCGTAAGTTAAAGCCGTATCGCCTGCAAAATAAAAATTACCCTCACATGTTTCGAAAATAAACCCGCACGGATTTCCGCCGGGCGAACCATCGGGCATTGAACTTGAGTGAACTGCCTTAAAAAATTTTACTTTTCCGAAATCAAATTTTTTGTTTCCGCCGACATTCATCGAATGTGTGTTCTGAACACCTTTTTTTTCAAGCCAGTTAATTATTTCGAAATTTGATACAACAACAGAATTATTTTTTTTTGCAATTTTGATTGTGTCACCAAGGTGGTCGGCATGTCCGTGAGAAACAAAAATGTAATCGGCTTTTATATTGTTAATATTTATTGAGGAAGCCAAAGGATTTCCGCTGATAAAAGGGTCGATGAGGATATGTTTTTTGTTTATTTCAAACCCGAAGCATGCATGTCCGTAAAATGTGATTATCATTTCATTTATTTAAATTTTGTAATTAATTGAAATTTTTACTGTTAATCTGCTGCCACAGTTTATTTAACTTTTTTGTTACTCGCTCCCGCAAAAGCCCACCCTATTATCTGCTCGTGAACATCCATGCCTTACTTTGTTGAATGTTGCTCTTGCCCATTTAATCATTCATAATTTGTGTAAACTTTTCTGTTTGCATGGATATTTCAGAATTTTATGAATTTTTTACAAAAATACAATTATAGATTAATCTTCCAATTATAAAATTCTTTTGTCAAGAATTTTTAAAAATGTGAATGAAGCCGGCAATATTTATTGCCGGTAAAATGATGAGTTTTTAAAAAATGTTACTTCTTTGAATCGCTATCTTCCAGATCTTCGAAGTTCACATCGTTTAAGTTTGTGGTTTCTGCCGGCAGATTCTCGACTTCAGGTTTCTTCCCGGTTTTAATAAACTCAATTACATCACTCAGCCCTTCAACAAACTTATCGAAATCTTCTTTGTAAAGAAAAACCTTGTGTTTCTCATAGTGAAACTTTCCATCCTGATCAAAGCGCTTCTTGCTTTCAGTAATTGTAAGGTAATACTGATTCGATTGTGTCGCTTTTACATCAAAGAAATAAGTTCTTTTCCCTGCTCTTACGGCTTTTGAGAAGATTTCAACTCTTGCTCTGTTTTCGTTTTCTTCCATCATAAAAACTCAGTTTTAGTTTATCTTAACTTTCGAATTAAAACTCACAAATATAATCAATTATTTTTTATTGTCAATACCCTGTGTTACACTTTATTATCAACAGTTTTAATAAGTGCATTAAAAATACATATTGTCTTTGTTGGGTTTTATTATTATTTATTATTAAAATACCTATTTATCTAAGGTTGTGCTGAATATATTTTGGCACTTTACATAAAGAATTATTGAAGTAAGAGGTAAGAAGCAGGAATTGGTATTTTGAAATATTGTTCGTGTTTTCATACTTCCTACATCATACTTCATTTTTTTATTGCATTATTTTATGATTAACTTAACATCAAAGTGAATATTTTGATTTTAAAAATTCTCCATTTACTATCTGAGTTCGAAATTTTTTCCCAAATAAAGATTTCTTACCTGTTCATCCTCCGACAGTTCAATGGAAGTACCCGATTTGAGTATTGCCCCTTCAAAAAGCAAATAAGCTCTGTCTGTTATGGCAAGGGTTTCGTGAACATTATGGTCTGTAATAATTATTCCTATGTTTCTGGTTTTGAGTTTTGCGACAATATTTTGTATGTCTTCAACTGCAATGGGGTCAACTCCTGCAAAGGGTTCGTCTAGAAGAATAAATTTAGGGTCAACTGCAAGGGCACGTGCTATCTCGGTTCGGCGCCTTTCTCCGCCTGAAAGCAGGTCGCCTCTTGATTTACGAATGGTCTGCAATCCGAATTCGGAAAGTAGAGTTTCGAGTTTTGAATGTTGTTCGTTTTTTGAAAGGGTTGTCATTTCAAGAATTGCAAGGATATTATCTTCCACGCTTAATTTTCTGAATACCGAAGCTTCCTGTGATAAATAGCCGATGCCTTTTTGTGCCCTTCGATACATGGGCTCTTCGGTAATTTCAACATCATCAATATATATTTTTCCAGAAAGGGGTTTTATTAAACCCACAATCATGTAAAATGAAGTTGTTTTACCTGCGCCGTTCGGACCTAGTAATCCGACTATTTCTCCCTGCTTTACATTTATAGAAACATTGTTTACAACCGCACGTTTCTTATAAACTTTTACTAAATTTTCCGTTCTTAAAATCATTTGACTTTTCTTTATTACGCTTTATGTCTTGTAAAAATTGTTGTATGCAATTTAAATTTTCGAAGTATGAGGTATGATGTACGATGTAAGAGATTTCAAATACAAACCTACATGAATTTTCAGAAATACACAAATATCATATTTCGTACATCCTACATCTTACATCTCATTTCTTTATGAAGTACCGTAAAATAATTGAGGTAAATCAGAAAGAAAATACTAACGAAGCTCTTATTCCGAATTTTGCTATATCGGGATGATCAAGATGCGACAATCGCCATATAGCATCAATTCTCAATAGTTTTAAAATATTTTCAATTCCCACACCTGCTTCAAAGTATGGTTTTTTTAAGCCATATAAA
Organism: Bacteroidales bacterium; assembly: GCA_029004185.1. Taxonomy (GTDB): domain Bacteria; phylum Bacteroidota; class Bacteroidia; order Bacteroidales; family JAHJDW01; genus JAQUPB01. The sequence goes on from JAQUPB010000145.1 coordinate 4,128, forward strand.
TTATCCGGCAAACTTGAATAGTTTATGTTTTTCTGGCCCAATAAGCCCATTACGCCTTTGGCATAACAAACTTCTCTCCATTTCAACTTGTGTATCAAAGGTATTCTGTTGAGAAAGAATCCGTCGAAATGATGAGTATAATAAACACTAACCCACTGGTCGCTTGCAAATTCATAGTAATTCATCATGTTGAAAGAATATCCGTCGAAATAATAAGTTTCATTTCCTTCATGAAGTTTAAGAAGGGGATAGGGCAAAGTATTGAAAACTTTACCGGCTTCAATTATATATTTTCCCCACCCGTAAGGTTTGAAATAAAACCAGTGGTCAACGTTGAATATCAACTTATGATATTCATATTCGCTGTTCAGGAAATTCTTAATTCCCATTGTATAATTCAATGATAATATCGGGTATTTTGTTCCCGTGCTTATTCTTTCAAATTCTCCCATAAGGAATTTTTCCTGGTAGGCAAATCGTGTGCCGAGAATTATTTCAAAAGTTGTGAGTGTTTTTTTCTGTTCTGTTACCCCCGAAGTATTTAGTATAAAATCGGGCAATCCCATAGGGGAGATTATTCTATGGTAAAAACTTAAAGTATTTGAAAATCCCGTGAACCATTCTTTTTCGTAATAAGCTTTTGTTTGTTGTACAAATGAAAGTTTATTTGACGAACCTCTTCTGAAAGCAGAAGCGAAAATATTATCTTCACTGAAAGCATTCGGGCTTTGCCCGAGTTGCTCCAAATCGTTTTTATAGGAAGCGCCGAAATCTTCACGCGGGCTTTTATGCAGCATATATATAAAACCGCCGCCGTACTTGTATGTCAGGTCTTTTGTTCCATAAGCGGTATAAGCATCAAACATGATTTTTTTGCTGAACGAATTGCTTGTTCTTCCACCCAGGCGAAAACGATTTCCTTCAATCTGATTAAAACTGTATATTGAAAAATAAGGACCTATTTCGATTTTTTTCCATACTTTGTATCCCGTTACAAACATCTGAATATAACTAATCCAGGATTTGACAAAAGGGATTTGTTTTATTGAATCAACCATTGTATAAATGGCTTTTTCGTTTTTTGTAAGGCTGTCGTGGCGTGCTTTTCTCCAATATTCCTCGCCTCTCGTAAATGAATCGTTTTCTACAATTATGTTTGTAGGTTTTGCATAAAATTCCTCTGTCATCGGCTGGTTGAAAACGTAATTTTTATATGAAGCGGTTCTTTTTCCGAAAATTCCTTTTGAACTATCCTGCAACATATTAAAGTCAACAATAAATTCATCTTTTGTCAGCATCCAGTATTTATTTTCAAACAATTCAAATTCCTGGTTGCATACAACATCGTTAATATAGTTTATGTTGGCTTTAGCAACTGCGCGCATTTCTATTTTTTTGATTGCAAAAGTAGTATCGTGAACCCAGAAGTTTCCGAGAAAAGCCAGATCCTGCTTGTTGCGGGGTTTGAACATTATTTTGTAACACCATTTATTGTCAATAAATGCACTGTCCATCAGATAATACTTGTAAAACATAGGAGCATAATCGGCAATGGGACTTATGAAACTTTTTTCGAAAAACTTAATGTTGTCTTCATAAATGTCAATATCTACCGACATTTTTCCCAGATATTGTGAAACACTTTGATTTTCTATTCCCGATATTTTGGTTGCTTTTATTATTTCTTTGGTGTTTTTCGGTTTTTTCCTGTAATAAACTTCCGAGATTGTTTCCGAGAGGAAAAATGGCAAATATATTTTTCCGTTAACAGTTGAAGTGTCAACATTTCTGAAGATTGACTTAACGGGACGCAAAATTCTTTTATTCTTGAAATCTTCATCAATATTGTTTATGTCGAATTCTATTTTGTTGTACGTTTCATACTGATAATAATCGTATTTCTTTTTGCTGTTGAACTCCTTGTTTTTTATTATTTTTTTGAAAATAATCATTGCGGGATTTTCACCGGGATAAATTACAACTTCATCCAGGTTCATCACAGCCGGTTGCATTTCAAAATTCACTGTCTGGAATTTATTTTTAAATATGCGTTTTTTGCCTGTTATGTATCCCAGATATGAAGCAATTAGAGTATCGGAAGGTTTATTTGTGACAATTAGATATTTGCCTTCAAAATCAGTAACGGTTCCGATAGTGGTTCCTTTAAAAAGTAAATTCACAAAAGGCAACGGCTCCCCGCTGACGGCATCGGTAACTACACCAATAACCTTTGTGCTTGGTACCTGCGCAAAAGAATAAATACAAGCAAAAGTGAAAACGGCAAATAAAAGATATTTAAAAATTTTCCTCAAGTTTTTTTCTAATCTTCAATTAACAAATTTATAAAGATTTTTGAAAAATAAAAATTGCCACAGATTCACAGATTACAAAAAGAGTATATTATCTGTGAATCTGTGGCAGGTTTAATAACGCTTAATATTCGTTATAGAAATAAAATAAGCTTGAAGTTATTTTTTTTGTTTTACTAATGACTAATGACCAGTGACCAATGACTTTTACAATCCTTTTTCAACTTCGATGAGGAATTCTCTGATTTTTTTTAGTCTGCTTATTACTTCGGCATTGTTAAGAGTACCGTCGGGGTTTTCTTTTAATTTCTTTTTTGCGCCTTCGATTGTAAATCCTTTTTCTTTCACCAGATGATAAATTACCTGAAAATTATAAATGTCTTTTTTTGTAAAAAGACGGTCGCCTTTTTTATTTTTCTGAGGTTTGATAAGTGTAAATTCTTTTTCCCAAAACCTGATGAGTGAAGTATTAACTTTAAACATTACGGCAACTTCACCAATTGTGAAATAAATTTTATCGTTATCTTTTTCTGAAAAATTCATGATTTTTAAAAATTATATTCTAAATTATTCGTGTCCGACAAAAATATATTTATTGTTAATATTTTGTCGTATAATCAAATTTATATTATATGTCGCCACCTACGGGGCTTGCTTTTGTTTATGTTAAATTTACTACCAACATATCGTCCCGTACGGGACGGAATATTGGTAGAGAAAATACAACACATTATTTGAAGTTCCGGAGGAACGACATAAAGTATTTAATGTGACAATGGTAATAGCAAATATATGTTATTTTTTATTTGCAATTTGAAATTTTACTTGATAGGAGTTTTTTCTTCTGTATTATTTTGATTTTTTAGTGCATCGAAGTCGAAGATTAAAGAAAACCGCAGTGTATTGGCAAGCGGACTTTTAACATTGGAAGAAGCAGGCATGAGGTAAGCAAAGTCAAGGCTGAATACGCTGTATTTTATTCCTGCACCCAGAGTATAAAATATGCGTCCGCCTTTTGTGGGGTGTTCGTAAAAATATCCGGCACGGAATGCAAGTTGTTTATCATACCAGTATTCAACGCCGGCAGAATATTTTATTTCGTGCAGTTCTTCGGTTGTGCCGCCCGGTGCATCGGAAAAAGAACCAAACATTCCGCTTGCAACCGAAATATCTGAAATTTTTATGCTCGAATCGGGAGTGGGAACAAGAAGTTTGTTTAAGTCACACATAAAAGTGACAGAATTATACGGGTCAAGATTTATGAGTATTGAAGGACCGGCACGGAGATTTATTGGAATGAAATTTTTCTCGGTTTGTGAGTATAAAATTTTAGGTCCTATGTTGGAAATATCAATTCCGAATGCAAAGAGTGATTTCATTTTTATAAAAAACACTTCCTTATTATAATATGTTGAT
>JAQUPB010000146.1 GCA_029004185.1 Bacteroidales bacterium
ACGTGAAATATATGTTTCGGGAATATGTATGTCATTGCTTTCATCCCGTCCTATGCTTACGCTTCCTTTTTTTTCAAGAAGGGTAATGAATTTTTCAGTACCACTGCTGATGATTGTCTTGCTTGGTTGTATTTCCGAATCATCGGCTTTTTCAATTGCAAGTTTAATCGTAATGTCTTTTGCAAAGTATACAGCATCACCAACAGAAAGCTCATATTGCTTTTCCGGTGTAAGTTTCTTATCAATGCCATTTAAGTAAGTTCCGTTTGTACTTTTTAAATCCGTAATAAAAAGTTTGCCGTCTTTTGTTTCTATTCTGGCATGTATTTTAGATATATGCGGACTGTCAATTATGAAGTCTACGGTTTCCGGTGCTTTTCCGTTTCCGACAATATAAGCTTCGGCATCTCTGACGTTATGTTGATTTATAACCGCGCCATTTTGAAAAAAAACAAGCTTTGCCATATTTGTCATATTACCCGAAAGATTTGACCGGAATATTACAATAATAATAAATAAATTTTAAAAAGTAAAATGTTTTTTATTTTGCTTTTTTGGGAACGAACTTTTTATAACTTTCAAAAGATTTTCCTAGTTTCTTTCCGATAGTCCAGTATTCCCTCACTGTAGCGCAATATACCAAAGGATTTACTTTTCCGATGTCAATATTCACCCTGTTTTCGGGATCCATTTTATCTTCATCAATATGAGCTTCCACGGCTTCGGCAAGAAGCATTATATGTTCTCCGAGCGGTATTTCCTGAGTTAACTTACACTCAAGATTAAAAGGACATTCCTTGATAATCGGTGTTTTTATTTTTAAACTTTTAAGTTGAGTAAAACCGGTATCGGCAAATTTATCAGTGTCTCTTCCGCTCGCAACGCCACAATAATCGGTTTCAAGATATTGTTCCGATGAAGGAATGTTGACGGTAAATTCTTTTGTTTCCCTTATCAATTCAAGTGAATATCTGTTTTTCTGAATTGAAATAACCAATGATGGAGGAGTTGAACTTACCATTCCTATCCATCCTATAGTTAGGATATTATATTTTTTTTCATTGCCGCAAACCACCAATGCTGCGGGAACAGGGAAAAGAATATCCTTTGATTTGAGTTGTTTTTTCATATTTTTTTTATTTGCATTTTTGTTAACACTACACGAAGATAAAAATTTCAAAAAAACTTTTGATGTATTTATGATAACGAATCGTTTTTATTATATGAATCATTAAAAACATAAGATAAAGTGTTATTTTATTTGTTTTATTAAATATAATGTGTATTTTTGCAAAAAAAATGAATAATTATTAATTTAAAACAAAAAAAATGAGAAAAATCTTTACTATTTTGTTATTTAGCGGTTTGTGCTTCTGCTTGTTAAATACAACAGCACAGCCAATTACAGTACAAGGACATTCCTCTGCCGATGAAGGCAGCACGATTAACATTCCAAAACCGGCAGGCTTACAAAAGAATGACATAATGCTGGCACATATTTCCGGCAGATTAAGCGGCAGTGTGAGCGGACTGATTCCACCATCAGGATGGACAAAAATAAAAAGCATTATTGATGCAGGATCTGTGGGATCTCATATTTTTTACAAAGTAGCAACTGCTTCTGAGCCTACATCCTATAGTTTTTCTGACTCAGGTAGCACCTCGCTGACTGATAAAGTCGGAGTAATTTCTGTTTACCGCGGTGTTGATACATTGATACCAATTAATGCTTCCGGCGGAGCAGCATATTCTTCAGGTTTTATTACACCTTCTATCATAACTACAGCCGATAGCTGCATGATAGTTACTTTATTTGGTCAAAGACAGGGTTCCAGTTATACACCTCCAAGCGGAATGACAGAAAATTATGATACAACAGCAGGTTCGAGCAGTAATGAAACTATATGCGGAGATTATGTCATTCAGCCTCTTGCCGGTGTTACAGGACAAAAAACAGCAACAGGAGGCGGTAATTACGGAACCGCCGGAATTGTTGCTCTTAAGCCTGCTTCGCATGCAGTTGGAATAAAAAATATCAATGAGCAAAGTCTTTCTTTCAGAATTTATCCAAATCCTGTTTCTTTATTTTTAAATCTTACATTTAATATTACAGGGGAAGCCTATTTTATTGTTACAAATATTTTGGGTCAGGAAATGATTAATATTACTTTGAATTCATATAAAAACAATGCAAGCGTTAATGTTTCCGAACTTCCTGCCGGCATGTATTTTTGCCGTATACAAACAGCAAACAGCAAAAGCGAAATCAGAAAGTTTAATGTTTTTAAATAATATTTCAAGCAATTTCAGCAAATAACTTTTTTTAATGTAGAAGAGACATGAAAATAAATGCATAACTAACTTAAAAAAATAAATTATGAGAAAAGTCTTCACTTTATTATTTGCAATTACATTGTGCCTGTATTTACTAAATGTTAAAGCACAGCCAATCACAGTGCAAGGGCATTCTTCTAACGCTACCAGTGGTTCTACTGCGGCAATTGACATTCCAAAACCTGTGGGTGTTCAGAAAAATGATTTGTTGATTGCGCATATTTCAGGTAGAACAAGCAGTGAAAGCAGAATGAATGCGCCGGGATGGATAAAGCTCAGAAGGATGGTTGACCCATCGAATATTGCATCGCACATTTTTTATAAAGTGGCTACTGCTTCCGAACCTTTATCATACAATTTTTCTGACTCGGGAAGCACTTCCCTACATGATAAGATTGGAGTAATATCTGTTTATCGTGCTGTTGATACCTTAAATCCAATTAATGCATTCGGCGGAGTTGTGTCTGCCAGTTTCACTACACCATCTATCATTACTACAGCAGATAGCTGTATGGTATTAACTTTTTTTGGTGAAAGAGCCGGCTCCAATTTTACACCTCCTACAGGAATGACAGAAAACTACGATACGAGTTTTTCTTCATCCAGTGTGGAAAGTATATGCGGAGATTATGTTATTCAATCTCTTGCCGGAGCTACAGGTCAAAAAATAGCTACATCCAACGGTAACTATGGAACAGCAGGTATTGTTGCTCTTAAGCCAGCATCGCATGAAGTCGGAATAAAAAATATTAATGCACAGAATATTTCTTTTGGAATTTACCCGAATCCTGTTTCTTCAATGTTAAATTTTAATTTTAAAGTTACAGGTAAAGCAGAGATCATTATTACAAATATTCTAGGGCAGGAAATATTTAACATTCCTGTAAACTCAGCTGAAAGCAAGACAAGCATTAATGTTTCGGAACTACAGTCGGGAATATATTTTTGCTATATGCAGAGCGCAAACAAAAAAAGCGAAGTGAAAAAGATTATTGTGAGCAAATAGAAAAATTTTAAAAAAACTAATCCCTTTTCATTAAACAGAAAAGGGATTTTTTTATTTTTACAAAAAAAACTGAATTATGGAACTGAACATAAAAGAAGGTATAAAGGGCTACGTAGAGCAGATTGTAACCGAAAAAGATTCGGCATCAAAATACGGTTCGGGCATGGTTGATGTTTTTGCAACTCCTGCAATGATTGCATTAATTGAAAGTACCGCAATGAAAAGCGTTTTACCTCATCTGCCTGAAGGCTTCAATACCGTAGGAACCGAAATAAATGTAAAACATCTTAAAGCAACACCTCTCGGAATGAAGGTTTGGTGCGAAACATTATTGACAAAAGTTGAAGGCAAAAAACTTTTCTTCGATGTAAATGCTTTTGATGAAAAAGGACAGATAGGAAGCGGAACGCATACGCGCTACATAGTTGAAACAGCATCATTCATGCAAAGGCTCAACGGCTGATTTTTTTTGTTTTACTTTTATTTTTATGAAAACAGGCTGATGGTCGGAGTTTTGGAAATTGAGGTCAAGACATTTGACATATATGCTTTCAATATTCGGTGAAATAAGGAAAAAATCAACTGTTGAGGTTTTCGAAACTCCTCGTATGTATGGTTTGTTAACACAACGATTGGTCGGAAGTTTTTTGTCGTAAACAATATTCCATCCTTCATCCGGGAATACTTTAGGAAGTGAAACTTTTATGTAATTATTTTTTGAGTTGTAATCATTAGGAACATAGTTCCAATCGCCGCCAACAATAACATAATTTCCTTTTTTATATTCAGGAAGGATAAATTTCTTGAGTTTATCAAGTTTTTCTTTGCGTTTAAAGACGTCTTCAAAATATGAATTGTGGGTATTCACCAAAACAAGGTCCCTGCAAGAATTCGGAAGCTTGAATCGCATAATCATAAAACATCTGTCGGGGAAAAACCATGATTTTGGCCATTCTTCTTCTTTGCCGTAATAATATTTTGCCGAAATAAAAGGTTTGTATTTTGAAAAAATCGCAATTCCGCTTTGAACCTTGCCGTAAGGTTCAAGAAAAGGTTCAGGAACAAAAAATGCATTATAATTGACAGCAAAAGAGTGCCCGTAATAATTAAGTATTTTCGAAAGCAGTTCAAGCTGGTCGAGGTAATAACTTCTTTTTGCATTCCTGTCAATTTCCTGCAGTAAAATAAAATCAACGGAATCGAGATTACTAAAGAAATTTACAATTGATTCTACATTTTTTTTATAAAATTTTTCTTCGGGAATTGCATCTTTTCCTCCTTCATAAAAAAAATCAGACTCGGCTCCAAGTCCGCAGTATCCTATGTTCCATGTTAAAACCGAAAAGGTGTCTTTTTCAATTCCGGTAATTGCGTTTCCCTCAAACTTCAGCGATTCCAGTAATCTTGGTTTATATTCGTTTTTTAAGAACAGATAAAAGAAAAAAGAAGCAATTATCAGTAATAAAACCATAATTGAAACGACACTTAACAATAAATTTTTTAAAAAAGCCATTTCTACTTTACTATTTTATGCTTATCGAAACCGTTAGTATTGATTTCCGTTTTTATGAAATGCCTGTTTCCGTTGCATGAAACAAATAAGAAAACGAAAATTAAGAATAATGATATTATGATTTTATTTTTTTTCATGAAATGTTACCTTAAGTCAATAACCTCAACTCCCGGATAATTGGCTTTGTTAAATGTGAAGCTGGCATCGTTCGCATTCACGTTGGTATTGAATTTATTTACTTTATAAGTATAGATATTTCCGTTTTTGTCATAAACTATTGCTTTGGAAATTTGCTTTTTTAATTTATCTATGATGATACGCACTTTGAAATATGATTTTCCTTTTATCGGTATAAGGTCTATTATTTGCACTGAAACACCGCCCTGTATTTCCTCTTTTATGAGTTTGTAACGGTATCCCTTTTCCCAAAGAGTAAAAATTGATTGCGGATTTATTGCCTCATCATCATTCGACGGATTATTTATCTGCATTTCCTTTGAATCTTTAAGATAAGTCCAAACCGTTTTACCATCGGAAAATACCTTTTGCTTTGCTATTTCAAGACAATATTTGGTTCCTTTGATGATAAGGGTTCCCTGCTGTGATTCTTTTATTTTTTGTGCTTTGTTTTCGATGGAATAAGTAAAATCAATTGACATTGATGTATATGTTTTTGTTTTTGCAGACACACCGTCCAGAATAGCTTTTGCTTTTATATCAACCTGAGGCTGTGCTTTCGTGGTGATAAAACCAAATGCCGCGAACGTAATAATTAAAAATATCTTTTTCATTTTTTATTAATTAATTTTCGAGTAATGATTTTGTTATAAAAATTGCCACAGATTCACAGATTAATTTTAAATCAAATTAATGAATTTCAGACAAAATAAATAATTTTTTAATCTGTGAATCTGTGGCATTACTTTTTAGTTTTTTAATTCTTATTTATATCTCTCAAAAACTGTTCCAGACCTATTGCATCTTTTATTCTTACCTCGCGTGCCTTGCTTCCTTCAAAGGGTCCAACGATTCCGGCGGCTTCAAGCTGGTCAATTATTCTTCCTGCACGGTTATATCCTAATTTTAATTTACGCTGTATTAATGAAGTTGAACCCTGCTGGTGCATAACAACTATTCTTGCTGCATCTTCGAACATAGAATCTCTTTCGTTCGGGTCATAATTGTCTTTTTCGGGAGTCTCGTCGTTGAATTCGGGCAAAAGGAAAGCACTTGTATATCCTTCCTGTGAGCCTATGAATTCAGTTATTTTATTCACTTCCGGTGTATCAATAAATGCACATTGTATTCGTTCCATTTCACTCCCTGTGGACAACAGCATGTCTCCCCTGCCAACCAATTGGTCAGCTCCGCCAATATCGAGTATTGTTCTTGAGTCGATTTTGGAAATTACACGGAAAGCCAGCCGTGCGGGAAAATTAGCTTTTATAGTTCCTGTTATAATATTCACTGAAGGTCTTTGTGTGGCAATTATCAGGTGAATTCCAACAGCACGTGCCAACTGAGCCAACCTCGTTAAAGGCAATTCCACTTCTTTTCCGGCTGTCATTATCAAATCGGCAAACTCATCAATGATTAAAACCAGATAAGGGAAAAAGTGATGTCCTTCATTGGGATTTAATTTTCTTTCAATAAATTTTGCATTGTATTCTTTAATATTTCTCACTCCGGCGTCTTTAAGCAAATCATAACGGTTTTCCATGACAATGCAAAGTGAATTTAAAGTTCTCACAACTTTGCGTGTATCTGTAATTATTGCTTCTTCGATATCGGGAAGTTTTGCCAAGAAATGACGTTCTATTTTCGAAAATAATGTCAATTCAACTTTTTTGGGGTCGATAAGAATGAATTTTATTTGTGAAGGATGTTTTTTATAAAGCAATGAAGCGAGAATGGCATTAAGTCCGACCGATTTGCCCTGACCTGTTGCTCCCGCCATAAGCAAGTGAGGCATTTTTGTTAAATCGGCAACATAAACTTCATTTGCAATTGTTTTTCCAAGTCCTATAGGTAAATCAAAACCCGATTTTTGAAATTTATCTGAACTTAAAATTGATTTCATTGAAACAATTTCGGGGTTCTGGTTGGGCACTTCTATACCTATTGTTCCTCTTCCCGGAATCGGCGCTATTATTCTTATTCCCTGTGCCGATAAACTCAGTGCAATGTCATCTTCAAGATTTTTTATTTTTGCTATCCTCACCCCTGCTTCGGGAATTATTTCATAAAGCGTAACCGATGGCCCTATTGTCGCTTTTATTTTTGATATTTGTATTCCATAATTACCAAGTGTTTCAATAATTCTGTTCTTGTTCGCTTCAAGTTCTTCTTTCTGAACGCTTGCATTGCTTGTATCATAATCTTCAAGCAAATCGATTGTCGGAGGTTGGTATTTTGGTAAATCGAGCTTAGGGTCGTATTCACCAAGAATTACAGGTTCGGGTTCGGCACCTGCTTCAGTTGCTTTAACATCACTTTGTATGGGCTTCTCAACTATAAGTTCAATGTCTGATGTTTTGCCTGTCGTTGACTCACTTTTTACAGGAGCTTCATCTTTCGGTTCAACATTTTCAAATCCATCATCAGATACAGCGGGTTCTTCGATAACATCTTTTATCAAAACATTTTTCAATTCTGTGTTTTCTGCAGTTTCTTCAATCTCTGTTGCTTCAGCCACTTCTTCTTTTGCCATGAAAATTGATTTCATCCAGCTGAAAGAACTGTTAAATACAACAACAAAAAATATAAAAACTGAAAATACAAGAAGGAATGTAGTTCCTATGTTGCCGAAAACTCCGTTTAGCCATA
>JAQUPB010000147.1 GCA_029004185.1 Bacteroidales bacterium
CATATTTTTCACTAAAAACAGTATAATCAACATCACTGCAACAGCCGGTTGAGCCGCAGCACGAAGATTGATTCTGCTGTTTCGATTGTTTTGCAATTTCACTGTATTTGCTTTTTACAATGTCTTTTAAATTGATTTTTTTCTTTTCCATATTCTATAAAATTATATTAAACAAAAATCCAACTATCATAATACCAAAACCAACAATGCCAATAAATGTGAATATTAGCGGGAGTTTTAAAACTTTCCTGAGAATTATCATTTCGGGAAGCGACAAGCCAATCACCGACATCATAAAAGCCAATGAAGTACCAAGCGATGCACCTTTTTCAATTAATACCGAAACTATCGGAACAATTCCAGCAGCATTTGAATACAAAGGAATGCCAATAAGTACCGACAAAGGAACAGAATACCACACATCTTTTCCCATGAGAGCAGCCATAAAGTCTTCGGGAACATAGCCATGTGCACCGGCACCAACTGCAATACCCAAAGCCACATACATCCATACTTTACCGACAATATCTTTTACTGCAACATAACCCATCTTTATCCTTTGCGCAATGGTTATTTTTTCTTCTTCAATATTATTAATGCCCATTTTTGTTTCATAAACCCATGGCTCAATCCATTTTTCAAGTTTAAGTTTTCCAATAATCCAACCGGCTGTAATAGCAATAGTAAGTCCTGTTATAACATATAATAATGCCACTTTTAAACCAAACATTCCATATAAAAGCACAACAGCCACTTCGTTTATCATTGGCGCTGCAATAAGAAATGAAAAGGTAACTCCCAAAGGAACGCCGGTTTCAACAAATCCGAGAAATAATGGTATCGCAGAACATGAACAAAAAGGAGTAACAATGCCAAGCATCGAAGCCATGACGTTTCCGGTAAATGTTTTCTTTCCTTCCAAAGCTTTACGTGTGCGTTCGGGAGTGAAGAAAGAACGTATAATGCCGACAAGGAAAATTATCAAAGTAAGCAATAACATTACTTTCGGGAATTCAAAAATAAAAAACCATAAAGTTTCTGCCAAATGCTCCCCTTTTGTCATTCCAAACACCGAAAAAACCAGCCAATCAGCAAATGACTGTATATAATGAAATATTAAACACCAAACAGGCAATAATAAAATAGTTATTTGAAGATTCGATAATTTGAAAATTTGAAAATTAATTTTCATTGTTTTTTAATTATGAATATTATTTAATTAAATTAATTATTTTCTCAGGCAATTTCAACCAATCCTTGCTGGTTCTATATTTTTTTTACATTTTCAAATTAACTCATTTTCAAATTTTCAAATTCTTTAAGTTTTCAAATAGAAAAGTAGAATATATACACATAATAAATCCCAACAATTATAAACACCACAGCTATTATGCGGCGGAACCATCTTTCAAAAATCTTTACATTGTTGTAAAAATTTCCTATGCCCGAAATACTGAATGCAAGAAGATAAGCAACAATAATTACAGGTAATCCTGTGGCAACAGCAAACACAAAAGGCAGAAACAATCCCGATGTAGAACTGATAGTAATTGGAATCAGCATACCAAAATATAAAACTCCGCTATAGGGGCAAAATGCGAGCGCAAATACAACTCCCAATAATAAAGCACTCCACCAATTATTTCTTCGTTCTTTATTCTGAAAGCGTTCGCTTAATTTTCCGAAACTTGGAAATTTTATTTTTATAAAGTCGAACATAAGAATACCAACTATAATGAGCAATGGACCTAAAAACTTTTCACCATTTAGTTGAAAAAACTTAGCCACATGAAACTTGCTGGCACCGAAATAAATTACAACACCCAGCGCAGTATAACTAACAGCTCTGCCCAATGTGTACCAGAGTCCGTTAAAAAAAATCCTTCGCCTGTTTTCGATATCCTTACTTATGAATCCTATTGCAGTAATATTTGTAGCCAGCGGACACGGACTTATGGCAGTCATTATTCCTAAAATAAATGCCGATAATAGGGGCATGCTCGCACTATCGAGCCAGTTTTGCAAAAATTCCATTTACTATTTCTTTTTTATTTCATTGATTTTATTCATCAACTCTTTTTCAAGAGTTTCTTTGTTTTGATTTTGTACGTATGCCTGTACAATATCGGAAATATCGGTACTATATTCCTTTTTCTTCTTTTTCTTAATAATAATTACAGTTTGTGATTTGGCTTTATATTTTTCAACCAATGCTTTGTTTGCTTCATCAGCAAGTTTAATTTCTCTGAAAACTATGCTTGTATCTTTACCTACAATATTTTGTATATCCACTTCCAAAACATAACAGGCACGTGCCTTACAGCATGCAAGATTTGCCTTGAAATACAAAACCTCAACCTTACTCTTTGTTGATTGAGCAGAGAGCATTATGCCCGAAAGCATTATTGTTGCTACTATTACAATTATTTTTTTCATATGTTTTTTTATTTTAAGAGTGTTTCTATTTTTGTTTTGAGTTCCGAAATAAAAACCTCGGAACTATGAATTTTCTGAAATGCCCAATTTGTAAGGTCTTCGGTTTTTAATTCCTTTTTATCGGCATAAGTCGTAAGCGCCAGAGTTGCACCAAAAGCTTCGTATTTATTTGCTATTTCTTTATTTTCCGGTAGTTCACAATCCAGAATATATAAATCAATAATACCTGAATCTATTTTGCTTTTGAAATAATCGTTCAATGTTTTTCTCACATTGGCTTCAATTGAAAAGCATGTGTTGCACCTATGCGTAATATGAAAATACAATACTTTTACTTTTAATTTCTGAGGATTATTTGAAATTATCGTATCGGCGGTTCTTTGTGAAAATCCCTGAAGTGAAAGGAAAATTCCAAAAATAATTAATGCTAAATTCTTCATGTTTTATTTTTTTTACAATCAAAAAGAATCATATAAGTTAGTTCCAAGATTATTTATATTTAACATATTCACTAACATTTTCTTGCCACTAAGACACAAAGACACGAAGTTTCACAAAGAAGAAACGAAACATAAAGCTGATACAACTTAGTGTATCTTTGAGTCTTCGTGTCTTTGTGGCAATATTATTTTTTTACTTTAAATATTCCGAAATTTTATTTTTTAATATTTCCATAAACCGTCCTTCTTTATTCTTAGCAAATTTGAAGCCATCTCCTGTTAAGTCGGCAGTTATTTCTTTTCCCTTATATACACGCGTAACAAACAAACCCGAACCAAATGCCTGATACTTTTCTGATATTTTATTATTTGCCTCGTCATCTACATTTAATATTTTACGCTTTATTCTTCCTTGTTTTAGTTCGGCAGAAAAATAAGTATTCAGTGTTTTTGTTGTTGCTTTCTCAATGGCAATACATGTTGGACAGCGATTTGTAACATGAAAATTATATACCAAAACTACAGGTAAATCTGTTTTGGAATTATTGTTGATTTTATTTTTTTCGTTGGAATTAGTAGAAACCGAATCCTTATTTGAAGGTGACCTTGAGGAATCTTTCTTTTCGATAGTTACATTGCCGCTCTGTGTTGTTGTGTTTTTACAGGAGTTGTCACAGTTGCAGCCAAACATAAACGTTAATGCAAAAAAAACAATTAATGTCTCAAGCAGATTTTTCATTTTCATATTTTTAGTATTTACGAAATATAATTATTTCAAAAATTCATTTAAAAGAAGTTTGGCGATTTTCCAGTTTTTGCGGTTTATGCAGTACTTAATTTTAGGCGGTTCTATGTTGCCTTGTATTAATCCCGAATATTTCAATTCTTTTAAATGCTGTGATAATGTTGAACGAGCTATAGGAATATCGCATATCATTTCTCCACTGGTGCAGCAGGAATTCAACCCATTAAGTTTTTCAAGAATATAAACTCTTGCAGGATGACTTAAAGCTTTTGCAATACGTGCGACCTGCTCCTGTTGTGCAGTAAACTTAGGTTTTACAGCCATAATCTTATTTGTTTTTTTCAATAATTTCTTTAACCTCTTTTACTGACGGAACCCTACCGCTTAAAACAACTTTTCCGTTAATTACAAGTCCCGGTGTACGCAATATTCCATACGACATTATTTTCTGAATGTCATCGACTTTTTCAACTTCAGCAGCAATGTCCATTTCGGCTAATGCATTCATAACGGCTTTTTCGAGAGATTTGCAGTTTGCACATCCCATGCCTAATATTTTAATTTCCATATTTAATAATTTTTTTTGTTTGAGTTTTAATTTTCAAAGCTTCTTTTTATCTCTTTTAGTAACATTTACTTTTTTAGTTGCTCGCTCCCGCAAACCCATTGGATAACCTGCTCGCGAACACATATGCCGATAACCCTCGGCATATGTGTTTCGCAAATATACGAAATGTTTTTATAAAACAAGAAAAAACAAAAAAGGTTTCTCGCAAAGTAACGCAAAGTCTCACGCAGAGGTCGCAAAGAAAGAATCTTTCCCTAACTTTAAACTTCAGACCTTAAACTTTAAACTTTTTTATTCTTCCGAATTATAATATAAAATTTTTATTTTTCTCTCGAACGCAGCTTTGGGGTTATAAACTGAATTTTTAGTATCGTAGTAATTATCGCTAACATTCTTTGGTGCCGCTTCCTCCCCTATCGGCTCTTCTATGAATTGAATTTTGCCTCCGTTTTCTGCTTTACCGTTCATGTATTTTATAAATACTCCGTTTTTATAAATATATAAATAGTTAATCAAACTTGAAATTCTTCTTTTTGCAAGATGTTTGTTGTATTCATTTGTAGTAAGCGGACTGCAGTATCCCTTAACAGTAACATTGCAGGTTTTTCCTGTTTCGAGATCTTTTAAAAGCAATTCGCAGAAAAGATTAAGTTTATTGTAACCATCCTCGACATATCCTTTAAAAAAATAATCAATATCATTTTCGGCTTTTATTTTATTTATGCTGTCGAGATCTTTTGAATATTCTTTTTTATATTCGGGAATCATTGCAATATAATCCTTGTATGTTGCCTCATAATCCCTTTTGGTTGTATTCACCCAGGTTTTTTTATCGGGTTCATCGTTATGGAAATAAAGTGTAAGCGGCAATAAATCAACGATTCGTTTTTCAATTTTTATGGTATCCTCAACAACTTTAATAACAGTATCTTTTTTTACGGTATCAACCTCAACCTTTTTCGGAATCTGTTTTTCCCATTTATAAATATCGTAACAGCAGGTTTCACCTTTTATAAAATATGAGCCCGGTCGGTTTGAAGTCAAATAACCAATGCTGTCCTTTTTATAAACCGTGAAATAAAAATCATTATAACTTGTATTCAGAGGGCTTCCCATATTTACCGGTTCTGTCCATTTATTCAAATTTCCTTTTGTTTTATAAATGTCTATATTGCCAATTCCTTTATGTCCGTTTGAACTAAAATATAATGTATCGGTTTGAGGATCATAAAATGGAGTTATTTCATCGTCGGGAGTATTTATTGTTTCTCCGAGACTAACAGGGTCGGAACATTCCCCTTTTTTAGAAACTATTGAATACCACAAATCCAATCCGCCTTCACCGCCAGGACGGTCAGAAGAAAAATACAATATGTCACCTTTTGTTGTATTAACAGCAGTCGGCTGAGTAGAGGTAAACCCGTGTTTATTAACATTGTCGGGCAATCTAAATGGTTGTTGCCATTTGCCATTTCTGAAATCGCAATAATATATTTCGCATAAAAATTTTGATGTATTTATTTTTTTACAACGTGTAAAATAAAGTCGCTTTGTTTTTTGCTCGTATGTAATATTTGCGTTATGATCTATTTTATTATTTATTTTGCTATTTTCAAATTCTTCCGCAGCACTCCAATTAACCAATCTGTATTCCGATTGGTATATTTTTATAAAATCATTTGAATATTTTTCCCCAAGTGTGTTTTCGTAATTTTCGGGTCGAATTGAAGAGAACTCTATTGTAGAGTCATTTGTTTGAACCGCTCCGAATTCGGAATATACAGTATTTATGTTATCATCCAGATGAGTAATCAGAAATAGTCTTGGTGTTTTTTCAAATTTAACAGCGCTATCGCATGCGGCAATTTCGAGAAGTGACTTTGAGGTAAAATAATTTTTTTTTGATGAATTATCATTATAATATTTCTGAAAGTTTTCCTTTGCCTCATAATATTTTTGATTGCTTTTAAGCATCTCTGCATATCTGAACAAACTTTCGGAATATTTTTTTAATGAATCTTTTTCAACTACATATTTATATAATTTTTCGGCTACAGGATAATCATTTCCCAACCTTGCCGATTCGGCATATCTGTAAAACACAGTAATCCATGATGAATCTTTTTCAATATATTTTTTGTAGTAATACATTGCAGAATAATAATCACCTGCACTAAATGATTCGTCGCCAAGCTTTAAAACTTCATAATTTCTCAACTCCTGACCATAGCAGAAACTCAAACTTCCTATAAAAAATAATACTATAGTTACTATTGTTTTCATTTATTTATCAAATTATCGGGCAAGGTGTGTTCGTTATTCTTACAGGTTTGATTTTATTTATTATATAAATAATTGCAATCTCGAATCCACCTTTTATATTGGTAGCCGGTACAAACCGCGAATAATTAAAATCATAGCTCATTGTAACACTCCATTTTTTATATTCCCCTCCTAGCATAAGCATTGCCGCATCCCCCACCCTTGTGTATATTCCTGCAAGTGCAGCCGTATATTCATTTGATTTTTCTTTAATGATATATCTTCCGGCGGCGCCTATCAGAAATTCCTTATATGGATTCTGATATTCAAAAAACAAAGAAGGCATAACATCTATTTCCTTTGTACATTCCAGTTCGGCATTCCCGAATACTGACATTCTCCTGTTCAATTTAATATCATTATTATGAAATAACGATTGTTTCGGTTTTGTTAAATGATATAAAGCAATTCCGGAATTAAAAATTTTTCTTTTCTTAACCGTATAACGCCAGCTTCCTCCTATTGAAAGGTCGTAATAAAAATAATTATTAACAGTAAAATTTTCGCCCGTACTCAGGTTCGGGTCATATTTCAAACCATTCCACTGGTTGTCGAAGTGAAGCTTTGTATAATTTATGCTTGTCTGTGCAACTCCATTTTCAACAGCGAGTGACAGCAGATGGACGCTTGCTTTATCCAGGGGCATGATAACCGAAAAAGAACAATTAACCTGAGTTGTACCGTACTCTGAATCGCCCGCTTTATCGTTATTAATAGTAAGCCCCAAGCCAAAAACATTCTTTTTAAATTTTAAAAAGTTCAAATGCATATCGCTTGAGATGGAGCTTGTGGCATAAGGAACAGTAACCGAGCGCCACTGTGTTCTGTTGTTTAAAATAAAACGGTGCGTCCCTTCAAACATCCCTGTTTGTGCAGGATTGAGGTTTAGCGGAGAATAATTAAATTGCGTAAAATGTATGTCCTGACAAAAAACAAAATCAGAAACAAGCAATAGAAGAAATAATAATATTTTATTTGAGTTTTTAAATAAATGTCTCAAAACATCAGTTTCAAAAACACACCCCCTCATTCCCCCTCTCAAGAGGGGGATTACTGAGTGCTTATACAATACTTTTTTTTTCAACTTTAAACTTTAAACATTAAACTTCAAACTACCTTATCAGAGTTATATTTCCTTTCTTAAAATATTTTCCTTC
>JAQUPB010000148.1 GCA_029004185.1 Bacteroidales bacterium
ATCAGGCGGATAAAAATTGCCAGGATAAAGATAAATATTCTGAAAAGAAGTTTTTTTGTCAAGAAAAACAGAATCAAGCGAAGGAGCTTTGTTTTCGGGGAATTTGCCCGACCATAAATATTGAATAACGTCAACAACTTCAGATTGCTCGCCTTTTAAGGTAAAAAATCCGTACCATGTCGAGGTGACTTCCTGCTTGTGTCCCCACAAAAAGACATAAGAACCGAGGCATTTGTCTTTCGGGGCTAAAATTCCTTTCTGACATCGTTCATAATAAACTTTTGATTTTTCCTTGCTGGTCTCTTCAATGGGCTGATTCCAGGCAGTTTTTGCACATTCCCATTGTCCTGTTGCACCCCATTCGGTAACAATGAAAGGTCCTTTCCATCCTGATTTTGCAATCCTTTCTGGCATATTCGGAAGGTCGGCATATGTGTTCACTCCATATATGTCGAGAGACGGAACTCTTTTTATTATTTCATCCATTACTTCCTGGTGAAATCCGGCAGTGACTGTAACAGCAGGGTGATTCGGGTCGAGAGCATGAATCATTTTGCAGATGTCCTCAACTGCATTCCAGACTTTTGGATTTGTATATTGCAAATCCATTTCATTGCCAACTCCCCATAATAACAATGCGGGATGATTTCTGTATTTTTTTACAGCTTCAGTAAATATTTTCAGTTGATTTTTTACTGCAGCAGTATCGTCGTAATCAAAACCCTGTCTTTCGCAACCTACCCATAATCCAAGCATTACCGTCAATCCGTATTTCTGTGCTTCATCAAGAATTTTTTCTGCGTTATCATAACCCCATGTTCTTATTGAATTGCCTCCGTATGCAGCAATCCTGTCCATGTATTCATATCCGCCTGCACCTTTAATAAAATATGGCTGTCCTGCGCGGTACAATGTCCAAATTCCATTTTCGTTTTTTAATTCAACTTTAACGGGAATATTGTTTTGTGCATTTGCAACGGACAGTAAAGCAATTGCTGCAAATAAAAAAAATAAAATTATTATTAAGTTATGTTTCACCTTTAAATTGTTGCTAATCTTTTTATTTGTTATTTTTAAAAATAAATTTTATATAAAAGTAACCCGTAACAAATATATTAAATGTTTTTGATTTTAAAGCCTGTGCTGACATTTATCGTCAGTAAGCTAATTACCGCCCGCTAATAACAAGCCCATGTTGGGGCAATTATTTATAATCTGATTTTAAATTCGGATCATCCTAATATGCTGAATCCATATGACAGAGTTGATTGAGAACTTCCGAAAATAAATCAAACATTATTTTAAGTTGATTGAGATTAACAACAATATCGTCAACACAAAAGAACAATTCGCTGATTCCTTTTCCATTTTTTTTCTGACAGAAATATTATTTTAAGGTTGTTGGTTAAACACACATATTCCTTCTGATTGCAGGATGAGGATTATAATCTTCTACAACAAAATCATCAATAGTTAGTTGATCAAATGGTTTTTTTGTAATGTGTAATTTAGGCAAAGGTTTGAGTTCTCTTGACATTTGTTCAAGAATTGCAGTTACATGATCATATTTTTCTTCATTGCCGTCAGCGGGAGCATTTTTATTAATCCAATCAACAACTTCTAAATATTCTTCTCTTGCAGAAACATTTTTTATTCTTTTTTGCAGTTCCCTGAAATTTTCTTTATGCCATTGAGTTCTCTTGCCAATACCAGCATAAAAATGTGAATCCCCAAAAGTATGGATAAATGTTTTTGGAACCATCCCTGCTTCCTGGGCAATTACATGGGTAAGAGCAGCATAACTGGCTATATTAAAAGGAACACCCAGAAATTGATCGCAACTTCTCTGGTAAAGCTGCAATTCCAACTCGCCTTCTTCATTAGCAGTTGCCTGATATAAAACATGACATGGAGGTAAAGACATTTTTGGAGTGTCTCCTGGATTCCATGAATCAACAATGTGTTTTTTTCCGGTTGGATTTTTTTTCAGACCCTTTATCAATTTTCCCAGCTGATCTATTTCAATAAATATCCCTTTGTCATGATCAAAATATTCCCATCTTCTCCATTGTTTCCCATAAATTGGTCCGGCATCGCCCCATCTTTTTGCAAACTCAGCATCTTCTTTTATTCTCTGGCCATATTCTTCCATTGCTTTGTCCCAATCAGGGGAGTACTTTTCAATACTTTCAGGAAAAATTCCTTCTTTTTGCATCCCGGGAAGATTGCCCTGAAAAGCATCAGGTCTCCAGATAGGGGCATTATTGTCTTCAAGATATTTAATGTTTGTATCCCCTCTTAAGAACCATATTGTTTCATGAAACATAGATTTTGTAGCCATCTTCTTAGTGGTTAATAAGGGATACCCTTCTCTGAGGTCATATTCGTCCTGATACCCGAATAAAGAGATAATACCGGAACCTTTGCTGCCTCCTTTAAAATTTGAACGATTAGAGGTTAAAATTGCTTTTGAATGATCTAAGTATTGTTGCGCCATTTTATTCTGTTTAAGATTTATTCTGTTTAATTTTTTTCAAAAATAGTTTTTATTTCTATTATTTATCAAACTCCAAAGTTAAAAGTATGGATTTAATTATTAACAATAATCGTTAATTCTTGTTCATAAATTCGACCCGTCTCTATATTTCTTTAAAGGGCACATTTGCAATCCGTGCCATTTTTATTACACTCGGATTACAAAACCGAGCGAGGGTTTTAGGTAGATACATTCATTATGTAGATATTAGTTGAATTTGTAGCCATAAGAAAAGTCAAGGCCAATAGGTAAAATCTTTATTTTATCTTTTTTCTGCTTGTCAAGAATATAAGCAAGCCAGATTCTGCCTTGAACGTTTTGGCATCTATTGTCCCATTGGAACTGTCCCCCCGGAACAAGCGAAAGAATAGAAATACCATTGGGGTCACCGGCGGATTTATGTCTCCTAGGCGAAATTAGATAGGAATACTGAAGTCCAATTTCGGGGCGCCATTTATTGTTGAAAAAGTAGGCGCTGTAACCTGCATTCACTGCAAACGGGACAATCAACTTTCCTTCAAAAGCAGCAAAAATACTAGAATTTAATGCATTGTGGTCGTCGGCCCAATATGTAAAGTAAGGTCCGAACATAATAGCCCCACTGAGGACTACTCTTAAACCAATCTCAGAATGTTGGGCTAATGCTTTTTGTTGTGACAATAATATTGCCGGAAAAATAAAAAGCCACATGAGAAACGATTTAAAAGAATTCATATGCTTTTGTTTAGAGGTATTCTTTTATTAGCATTTCGATTTGCTTTCTTGCGGAGGCATTGTTGCCAACTAGTTTATACCTTTAGTGTCGGATTGTTTTGATTTTTGTATGATATTTCAGTCAAAATGTATGACAAATTATACAAAATGTATGAAATACCATACAATAACAATGTTTACTCGCTATAAATAAAAGTTCTTATTTGCTGAAAATAATTTTCTGTGTTGTGAGCAATTGATTGTTATTTGTCATTGTGCACAAATAAAAACCTTCGGAAAACTGCTTTGAATCAAAAATTATTTCATGCTCGCCTTTGCTTATGTTTTCGCTAAGCAGGATGGCAACTTCTTTTCCTGCAACATCATGTAATTTTATTATTACATTGCCATCATTATTTGTTACAAAGTGTATTTTAGTCAGGCCGTTTGCGGGATTAGGTGAAACATTGAAAATACAATCCTGCAGCGAGTTTTCTTTAATTCCCACATAACACTGCGAACCTATGGAAGGCGTTACACCGCCGATCTGGGCGTAATCTATCACTATGGTTCCCTGTAATGCTTTTGTACAGCCGGGTGCGGGATATGTGGCAAAACCATTGTTGATGGCAAAATTTATTCTCTGAACTTTTGTTTTATCGCAGGTGCCGTTTGGTGCACCACCGTTTCCCCACTGGTCCGTCCAGTCGGTTATACTATACTCAAGTGTTGACCAGTTGTTTTTTCTCAGCATCATAAAACATAATGGCTGAACGGTAGCATTAAGCGCAGTTTTCTTTGTGTCGTCACTTAAAGTCACTACCATTTTTGCAATTGAATCGAGTGAGGTGGGTGATAGTTTTGCCCTTACATAAATTTTATCGGAAAAATTCATGCTGATGGTTGAATGAATGGAATTAAAATATTGTTCGCAAACGTCCCATTCGTCATGTCCTCCCGTTTGAATTTCGAGTGCCGAACAACTTGTATTTTTGGTAAAAGCAAACGGACCATTGAATTGTTCTATTCTTACGGTGCTTACAAGAAAGGAATTTTTATACTGATTTGTGTCAACTGTTCCGGTGTTATAATGTTCTTTGTAAATGCTTGTGGTGTCGGCAGCAGACATGTAGCAGGTAGAAGTTGGCGATGGTGCAGAACCGCCGATTTGCATGTAGTCAATAACAACGGTTCCCTGCAACGCCTTTGTGGCGCCAAAAGCAGGATAAGTTGCAAAGCCATTATTTACTTCAACTTTTATTTTATTAATGTGTGTTTTGTCGCATGTGCCGTTTGGCGCACCGTTGTTTCCCCACTGGTCTGTCCAGTCGCTGATTGAATATTCAAGCAACGTCCATGTTTTTTTATTTATAATCATGGCATTAACAGTTTGGACGGCTGCATTCATCGCAGTCTTGTTGTTATTATCACCCACAACAACTACCAACTTGGCAATAGTGTCTGTCGAAGCTTGTGTTAATTTTGCCCTTATGTATATTTTGTCATTGTCGGTCATGCTTATAGTTGTATGCGCAGGATTAAAATATTCTTCAACCAGATCCCACTCACCATGCCCCTGTGATGCAACTTCCAATGCCGAACAACCGGTATTCTTCGTGAAAAGAAAAGGACCAAGGTTTTGTTCGATTCTGGTTACACCAACAAGAAATGAATTCTTAAACTGATTTGTGTCAATTGTCCCCGAATCGTAATGGTCAGAAAACAATTGTGCTGAAGAGGTTGATAGCATACCTGCAGCGATAATAGAAAGTATGATTTTTTTCATAATAATTTTTTTTAAAATAATTCAATATTGTTAGTTTCAAAATTAAGACATATTTACTTTATTGCAAAGAAAAAATATAATTTCATTTATTGTTTTATGAGAATATTTTCAATTTCCTCAAGCGATTTTCCTTTTGTTTCAGGGAAAAATTTAATTACGATAAATATAAATGCAATCATAAAACCTGCATAAATAAAATAGGTGGCGCTTGAACCGAGGTTTTCAAGTTCGGCGGGAAAAATTGTTGCAACAACAAAACTTGTTATGCCGTTAAGTGTTCCTGCAATTGATATTCCAAGTCCGCGTACTTTGTTTGGAAATATTTCCGACAGCAATGTCCATGTGATGGGACCAAGCGATATGGCGAAACCAATAACAAAACCTATAATCGCAATAAGCACCAGCAGTGAATTTATTGAAATGCTGTTCTCAAGAATTTTATCTTTATAATAAGAATATTTGACATCCGCTATTGATTTTGAAATTTTATGAGTATTATTATTATCCTTCATTTTAATTTTAATGGCTTCATAAAAAGCAGCATCATTATTTGTTTTATTATTTGCGGAAACTTTCAGGACTCCTGAATTAACAGCGCTTTCAATGTTCGTCTTTAAATATTTAAAGAAATCAATTTCCTTATCATATTGTTTGTTTTCTATTTTTTTAAGAATTCCATTTAATATACCGGCTTCGTTTTTTGCGCTTTTTATTTCTGGTGAATTCATGCTCAGTGATGCAGCAATGTTTCCATTTTTATATAAAATGACATTGGAATCTGCGTATTCTATTTTGTCAATATTATAATTTCCGGGATTGATTTTTTTTGCTTCGGATTTAATTGCATCTTCAATTACGGAGTTGCAGATCAGATTTATTGCATCTGATTTTATCTGATATTTGGCATTTTTAAATGAGAATGCTGTAATAAGAAGTGAAACAATGATAATTGAAACGCCTGTCAGCAGAAGCGGTTTTCTTCCGATACGGTCAATTAAAAACATTGCAGCAACTGTCATCACTACATTTGTAACTCCGACCATGGTAGCCTGAATCAATGAACCGGCTTCGCTTCCTCCGGCAAGCCTGAAAATTTTCGGAAGGAAAAAGAAAATTGCATTAATACCTGAAATCTGCTGGAAAAATGCAATGGTTAATCCTATAACCAAAATAAGCCACATTTTATTATTAAACAATTCGCCCCATGAACTTTTTTCTTTTTTTGTTTCAGCGGCAATCAGACTTGATTTTATCTGTTTGAATTCATTCTCCGCATGTTCTTCTCCGCCTATGCGAAGCATTGTTTTTTTTGCATCATCCTCTTTGCCCTTTTGGATAAGCCAACGCGGACTCTCGGGAATTAAAAAAAGTAAAATGAAATAAATCACTGCCGGAACAAATCCGATACCAAGCATCCAGCGCCATGTTAAGTCGGGGTCGGAAATCATTTTCAGAATTCCGTAATTTATAAAATAGTTTGCGGAAATTCCGATTACAATATTCAGCTGGTTGAATGAAACAAGAAATCCACGCTGCTTTGAAGGAGCAATTTCGGCAATATAAAGAGGGACCACAAGAAGTGATATTCCGATACCAAGTCCTCCAATAAAACGTGTTATGAGAAATAAAACAAATGAATCTGACAATCCGCTTCCTATTGTGCAAAAGCTGAATAAAATTGCTGCAAGCATTAGCGATTTCCTGCGGCCTAATTTATCACATGTTGTGCCTGCAAAAAAGTTTCCGATAAATGTGCCGAACATGCTGGCGCTCACCGAAAATCCAATCCAGAACGAACCTTCGGGAAGTTCAAAAAATGTTTTGTAAAAATCCTGCGCACCTGATATTGATGCTGAAAAACCCAGTAAAAGTCCTCCAATAGAAGCTATCAGCGAAATGATTACAACATAAAATTTATTGTGTTTCATACTTAAATAATATTACTATTATTTGATAAATAAATATTATATCAGGGCTAAAGCCCTTTTGTGCTGGGCTTTATAACCCCGCCCTTAAGGGCGGGGTTACTAAAACAAAAGCACTTTCTGGACTTTAGTCCAAATTTTAAACAACTATTTTAATACATTAAAAAATCTTTTTTTACAATCAATTTTAATCGAACTATAATGAAATAATATTTTTAATTCGTTATTCCTTATGGTTTCTTTCCGCCATACTCAACAATTTCCATATCATCAATTAAAACATGTCCTTTGACTTCAAACTGCAAAAGAAGTTGTTTTATATTTGAGAAATCGCATTTGTCGCGGTTGGTTTTAAATTCGGAAAACGGAATTGTAACCTTATTCCAGTTTTCATCAAGCGTTTTGTTTTCAAGGTAATTGAAATCCTTCAAAACAGCGGCACACTGATTTCCGTTGTAATCTTCGAGAAGAAAAACTATAACGAGATTTTTTGTTTTTCCGGAAGAGGAACGAATAAAAAACCGAATTGCCGTTTTATCCTCAACGAGTTCAAGATTCTTGCCTGCCCACTGATCCCAACCTATTCCCATTCCCACCCATTTTTCATTTGCACCAAGTTTATTCCATTCAAGGTCAAGAGAAGTTTTTCCGCCATGAAAAATTTTATCGTATAATTTAAAATCATTTGTGCTTGT